>DUQY01000155.1 GCA_012837565.1 Bacteroidales bacterium
ACTCTTGTTAATTTGACAATTGAATTATTATTATTAACTTTGCAAACATTATTATTACTATTAGGAAAATAAATATTATCTATATAAATAAAACGCAAAAAGTCTATGAAACTAATAAAATTTGCCTCCATAACAAAAAAGATTGCACTTGCAGCTTTTGGATTATTCCTTCTGCTGTTTTTGCCAGTCCATTTAGGTATTAACTTATGCCTATTGAGAGAAGATGGTGGAGAGTGGTATCGAAATGCAAGTCATTTCATGGGTACAAACTACATTGTAAAAGTATTTGAAATAGTACTTCTAGCATCTGTGTTATTCCACATAGTCATTGCTATACTACTGACTATTGAAAACTTATTAGCTCGTCCAATTCGCTACAAAGTGGCAACTAAAACCAAAACTCCATTTATGTCTCGTTACATGATTTGGACAGGTGGCGTTATTGCTTGCTTCTTAGTTATTCACTTTATCAATTTCTACTTTGTTAAGTTTGATTTGGTTGAAGGAAAATACTCTGCAGATATGGAACAAGTTGATAAGCATTTCCAAGAAAAGGCTGTTAAACTTCAAAGCGGTGAGCTTAGTGAAACAGAACAAGCTTCTCTTATGGCTCAATATCAAGCAATATCACAAGTTTCCATGGATAAAATGGATAAGAACAGAAAGAATTTGGTTAATTTAAGCAAAGATGAGGTTAAACTTTATTGTGGAGAAGACTTCAAGCATTATGAGCCAGACTTCTATAATATGAGTTTAGAGCTTTTTGCTAATAAAACATATTCTATTATTTACTTGTTAGTGTTTGTTATTTTGGGTTTTCACCTATTCCATGCAATAGGTTCTTTAGCTCAAACTCTTGGACTTAATCACAAGAAATACACTCCAATTATAGATGTAGTTGCTTTGGCTTATGCTGTTTTAATCCCATTAGGTTTTGCGGTTATTCCACTATGGCTTATGTTTATGATAAAGTAATTTAAAATTACTAGTGGATAAAGAAGATTAAATTTAAAAATAAAAAATAAAAATAATAAGATATGAGCACACTTGATTCCAAAATACCAGAAGGTCAGCTATCGGAAAAGTGGACTAAATATAAGTCAAGTCAAAAGTTAGTTAATCCTGCAAACAAAAGAAAACTAGATGTTATTGTTGTAGGAACAGGCTTGGCAGGTTCATCGGCTGCTGCTTCATTAGGGGCTTTGGGTTTTAATGTTAAGATATTTTGCATATCAGACTCTCCAAGAAGGGCTCACTCAATTGCAGCTCAAGGAGGAATAAATGCAGCAAAGAACTATCAAAACGATGGTGACAGTGTTGAGAGATTATTCAATGATACAATAAAAGGAGGAGACTATCGTGCAAGAGAAGCTAACGTTTATCGTTTGGCAGAGGTTGCAAATAGTATAATTGACCAAGGAGTTGCACAAGGGATTCCTTTTGCAAGAGATTACGCTGGTCTATTAGATAATCGTTCATTTGGAGGATCACAAGTTAGTAGAACATTCTACGCTAAGGGTCAAACAGGACAACAGCTTCTTCTAGGTGCTTATTCTGCACTTTCAAAAGAAATAAAGGCAGGAACTGTTGAGATGTATGAAAGAAAAGAAATGATGGATCTTGTTGTGATTGACGGTCAAGCAAGAGGAATTATAACAAGAGATCTTCAAACAGGGGAGCTTGAACGTTGGAGTTCACATGCAGTGGTTATGGCTACGGGTGGTTACGGAAACGTTTATTTCCTTTCAACCAATGCAATGGAATGTAATGGTTCGGCAGCAGTTCAATGTTACCATAAGGGAGCTATGTTTGCAAACCCTTGCTTTGTTCAAATTCACCCAACTTGTATTCCAGTTAAGGGTGACTACCAATCGAAACTAACTCTTATGTCTGAGTCACTAAGAAATGACGGAAGAATATGGGTACCAAAAAATATAGAAGATTCAAAAGCAATCAGAGAAGGAAAACTTAATCCAACTTCAATTAAAGAAGAGGATAGAGATTACTACTTAGAAAGAAGATACCCTGCTTTTGGAAACCTCGTTCCAAGAGATATTGCATCAAGAGCGGCAAAAGAGCGTTGTGATGCAGGATACGGAGTTGGAGCAGGCTTTGCAGTTTACTTAGATTTCAAAACTGCTATTGAGCGTTTGGGAAGAGATAAGATTCAAGAACGTTACGGTAACCTTTTCCAAATGTATGAAAAGATTGTTGACGTTGATCCTTACGAAAACCCAATGATGATTTATCCAGCTGTTCACTATACAATGGGTGGACTTTGGGTAGATTACGACCTTCAAACAACAATTCCAGGATTATTTGCAACAGGAGAAGCTAATTTCTCTGACCACGGAGCAAATCGTTTAGGTGCATCTGCACTTATGCAAGGTTTGGCTGACGGTTATTTCATACTTCCTTATACAATGCAAAACTTCCTTGCAGACAAAATTCACCAACCACGAGTTTCAATTGAAAACAAAGAGTTTGAACAAGCAGAAAAAGATGTTAGAACAAAACTTGAAAGCATAATGGCTATCAAGGGAGAAAAAACAGTTGATACTCTTCAAAGAGAACTTGGACACATTATGTGGGAATATGTTGGAATGGGAAGAAATGCTGAGAAACTAACTAAAGCAATCCCTATGCTAGCAGCTTTAAGGAAAGAATTTTGGTCAAATGTTAGAGTAACTGGCGATATGACTTCAATGAATCCTGAACTTGCAAAAGCCTTACGCTTAGCAGACCATATAGAACTTTCACAAGTTATGGCAAAAGATGCTCTTCAAAGAGAAGAAAGCTGCGGTGGACACTATAGAGAAGAATATGTTACCGATGAAGGTGAAGCAAGAAGGGATGATGAGAAATTTATGTTTGTTGGAGTGTGGGAGTATAAAGGTGAAGGACAAGAACCAATAATGCATAAAGAAGAATTAAATTACGAGTTTATTAACGTTCAACAAAGAAATTACAAGTAAGATGGATTTTACATTAAAAATTTGGCGTCAAGAAAACCAAAAAGCTAAAGGACGCTTCGAGACATATAAAATAAAAGACATTTCACCCGACTGTTCTTTCTTAGAAATGTTGGATATATTAAATGAAAGTCTTGTAGATAAATTATCGCATCCAGTATGTTTTGACAACGACTGTCGTGAAGGAATATGTGGAATGTGCGGATTATATATAAACGGACGTCCTCATGGACCAGACGATGCAGTAACAACCTGCCAACTTCATATGAGAAAATTTGAAGGAGTTGATACAATAACAATTGAACCATGGAGAGCAAAACCTTTCCCTGTAATTAGAGACTTAGTTGTTGACAGAACTGCTCTTGATAAAATGATTCAAGAGGGTGGATATGTTTCAGTAACTACCGGAGGTATTCCAGACGGGAATGCAATTCCTATTCCTAAACATAAAGCAGACCAAGCAATGGACTCAGCATCATGTATAGGTTGTGGAGCATGTATTGCAGCATGTAAGAATGCTTCTGCGATGCTATTTGTTGGTGCAAAAGTTACACAACTTGCTCTTTTACCACAAGGTAAACCAGAAGCAGCAATTAGAGTTCAAAAGATGGTTGCTAAGATGGATGAATTAGGATTTGGTAACTGTACTAACACATATGCTTGCGAGGCAGAATGTCCTAAGGAAATTAAGCGTTCTAATATTTCAAGAATGAATCTAGAGTTTATTCTTGCAAAGATTGTTTCAGAAGAGACTATTTAAGAATTTAGAGATGAATTTGACAATTAATATATCAACATAGTAAGTTTTGCTCTAAGATAACTAGAGTAAAAATAATTCAAACTAACAAATAATACGCTGTAATATGAAAAAGTTTTTGAGTTATTTCCCGTCTTGGCTAATTCTTCCATTATTTATAATTGGAGGAGTTATTGTAGGCCTTTCGTCCTACTCCTTCTACATGTCAAGACTCCACTCTTATTTATCTGATGATCCAGAGGGCTGTATTAATTGTCATATTATGGCCCCTTACTATGATGCTTGGGCTCATAGTGCTCATCGTGAAGTTGCAACTTGCAATGATTGTCACGTTCCTCATAATAACATTTTTAATCAATACTATTTTAAAGCAGTTGATGGTTTATTCCACTCAGCTGTTTTTACTTTTCATGCAGAACCTCAGGTCATCAGGCCAAGAAATGCAAGTAATAATGTTATTATGAATAATTGTATCCGTTGTCATGAACACCTAAACACTGCAGTCGTGAACACGGGTATGTACACCTATAATGAAGCAAAAGAAGGGAAAGCAAAGGTTTGTTGGGAATGCCATCAAGATGTTCCTCACACTAAATCAATCAATATATCTTCTTCCCCAAATTCTACTGCACCTCTTCCAAAATCCCCTATTCCTAGTTGGTTAAAAAATAAAATGAAATAATTATGAAAATCATGCAAAAACTATCTGAAGCAATCAAGAATAGACCTATCATAGGTTGGTCTATATTTGCAGTCGTAATGGTCGCAGTATTTCTTTTAGGCTTACTTGCAGCCTCAATAACTGAGAGAAGAGCCGAAATTGCCACCCTCTATAGCAATAAGAAGGTGGAAATTAAAGGAATTAACACTCATTCGGAGGAGTGGGGAATTAATTATCCAAGGGAATACAATACTTGGAAGAAAACAAAAGAAATGGATTTCCAAAGCAAGCACTTAGGAAATACTAAGCAAGACGTCTTAGAGGCAAGACCTGAAATGGTTGTTCTCTGGGCAGGTTATTCATTTTCTAAAGACTATACCGCACCAAGAGGTCATGCTTATACAATAGAAGATGTAACTGAAACTCTTAGAACAGGAACACCAACAAGTGATAGTGATGGACCTCAACCAGCAACTTGTTGGACATGTAAGGGACCAGATGTTCCAAGGATGATGAGCGAAATAGGGATAGATAAGTTCTATAAACAACAATGGGGAGCAATGGGAAAAGAAATAGTTAATCCTATTGGTTGTGCTGATTGTCATGACCCAAAAACTATGGCTCTAACAATAACTCGTCCAGCATTGATTGAAGCTTTTGCTCGTCAAGGAAAAGATATAACACAATCAAGTCCTCAAGAAATGAGAACTCTTGCTTGTGCACAATGCCATGTTGAATATCATTTCAAAAAAGACGGAAACTACCTAACCTTCCCTTGGGATGGAGGAATGACTGTTGAATCAATTGAAAAATACTACGATGAAGCAAATTTCTCCGACTGGACCCATGCACTTTCTAGAGCTCCTATGTTAAAGGCTCAGCACCCAGATTATGAATTGTTTTCTGTAGGACCACACGCTCAAAGAGGCTTATCTTGTGCAGACTGTCATATGCCTTATATTTCTGAAGGAGGTATTAAATATTCTGATCACCATGTAATGAGTCCTCTTAAAAACATAGCATCAACTTGTCAGACCTGTCATAGAGATAGTGAAGAAAAGCTAATGGGTTATGTTTATGAGTACCAAGACAAGGCTCTTGAAATTAGAGATAGATTAGAAAAAGAACTTGCAAAGACTCATATCATGGCAAAGACTGCTTGGGATAAGGGAGCAAGTGAAAAAGAAATGCAAGGCGTTTTAAAACTTCTTCGTCAATCACAGTGGCGTTGGGACTTCGTTGTTGCATCACATGGCTCAACCTTCCATGCACCTGTTGAGGCTCAAAGAATCCTAGCTCATGGTCTTGACAAAGCAATGCAAGCACAACTTGAACTTCAAAAAGTATTATTCAACTACGGAGTAAAAGACGTTTCTATGCCAGATATTTCAACCAAGGCTAAGGCTCAGAAATACATAGGTCTTGATATGGCTAAGCTAAACAAAGAAAAGAAAGAATGGTTAAACACAACTCCTCCAAAGTGGTTAGAGCAAGCAAAAAAAGAAGGTAAACTAACAACAAAACTATAAATAGCTATTACATTACTAATATTTACTAACCATTAAATATGAATAAAGATAAGCGAAAGATTTGGCAACAACCATGGAGCTATAAAGAAAGTCTAGTAATAGTACTTGGAATAATCATAGTTGGTTTTTCGCTTCAAACAACAATAGGTAGTTTTAATTTCTACTTACTAAGCTTTCCTTTTAATATATATATAGGAATAGGCATTATTATATTTTCTGTCCTATCCTCAATATTTAAAAGGAAGGCTTTCTTCAAATGGCTTACATCAGTCCATTTATCAGTCTCGCTTCTTATTGCAATAACCCTACTTGCACTCATAATGGGTCTAACAAGACAAGAAACAATACCAATAAATGAAACAACAAATATATTTCATCTCTTAGGATTTAATCAAATGACATCCTCATGGGCATTTGTACTTATTTACTTCCTAATCCTAATCTCACTTCTTTCAATCATTTCAAAAAGAAAGCCTACTCTCTCAAAGAAATATCTTGTTTTCATATTAAACCACTTAGGCTTGTGGCTCTTTCTTTTCTCCTCTGGTTTAGGCTATGCCGATATGAACCGTTATATAATGTATGTTGAGGTTGGAGAAACCCAGTGGAGGGTTTTCGATAAAGAACAAAAGGTTGAAGAGCTTCCAATTGCTATTCAGCTTAATGAATTTACAATAGAAGAATATATACCTAAGCTTGCCGTAATTAATAAGAAAACAGGAGAAGTACAACCCTCACCCAAACCACAGTACTACCAAATAGATACTAATACAAAACGAGAGACTAATCTCTTTGGCTATAAGATAACACGGGTAGAATATATTCATAATGCAGTAAGAAATTCTGATAGAACCTTTAAGGAAGTTCCAATGAAAGCCTCAACTCCTGCAGCATTAGTTACAGTAAAAGGTAAAACCCAAAAGACCGAATGGGTATCCTCAGGAAGCTCCGTACAATTCCCTCAATCAATAGATTTAGACTCATCTTTTGCCCTTGTAATGACGCCCCCAGAAACAAAATCCTATATCTCAAATGTAGATGTTTACACAAAAGATGAAGAACATGTTCAAGGAGATATAAGAGTAAACCATCCAATGACAATAGGAAGTTGGAAGATATACCAATACGGCTACGATAATAATATGGGCAAACTCTCAACCTATTCAAGCTTTGAACTGGTTTATGACCCATGGCTAAAACTTGTATATATAGGAATAGGAATGATATTCTTAGGCTCAATATTTTTAATAATCTTTGGAATAAACTACAAGAAATGATCTGGACTAACTTTATTTTCTTTGCCATAGGCTCAATAATATGCTGGATAATAGCATCCATACTTATATACAAACAAAAATACAAGAAAGCATCCAATATCCTTTTCCTCTTAGGCATAGCAATACTCTTAACCTTCATCATCCTATTTTGGCAAAACCTAAAACGTCCACCCTTCAGAACAATAGGAGAAACAAGACTTTGGTATTCATTCTTCATAACCCTCGTAGGCTATATAACCTATAAGAGATGGAAATACCCTTGGCTGATTATCTATACCTCAATTGTCGGAATAGTGTTTCTTATTATCAACCTCCTAAAACCAGAAATCCATTCCCAAACCCTAATGCCAGCCCTACAAAGCCTTTGGTTTATCCCTCACGTAACGGCATATATTATATCATACTCAATGCTAGGAGCAGCAACCATAGCTGGCATAATCCTATTAAAAAAGATAGAAAACAAACAAGTAGATTTCAAATTAGAAAGACTAATCGACAACTTAGTCTATATCGGTTTTGGATTTCTTGCCCTAGGATTGTTAATGGGCTGTTTATGGGCAAAAGAAGCATGGGGACATTACTGGTCATGGGATCCAAAAGAAACGTGGGCATTCCTAACCTCAACCGCCTACTTAGTCTATATCCATTCCCGCCTTCATAAAATCAACCTCAAAATATCGTTATGGATACTAATAATATCCCTAATCCTACTTTGCATCACCTGGTTAGGAATTGACTATATCCCCTCTGCCCAAACAAGCATACACGTTTACTAATTTTGCATCTTTTGTTTTTCATTTGTTTTTCATTTGTTTTTTTGAAGTCCCTATGTCTTAAAAGAACCCATCAACAAACTAAAAATATCCATTAAGCCTAAACTTCAAAGACATATCACTAAGCTCCAATCCAAAATAACTTAGTAATAATCTCATATATCTTGACTTCAATCTTTTCTTTCAAAGATTCAATCTCCAATTCATGGCATGAATCAGTCAACATCATGCCATGATTCCACCCAATTCATGGCATGATTCTTTCCAATTCATGGCATGAA
>DUQY01000156.1 GCA_012837565.1 Bacteroidales bacterium
AATTTGTGCCCTGCGTAACATGAAAATCAAAGATTTTCATGTAGAAAGTTTGCAGATTACTAAGAAAGGTATGTGTATTAATATGCAAAGTAAGATAAAGGTTGCAGTTGATGCAATGGGTGGTGATAATGCACCTAATGAGATAATCAAAGGTGCAGTAGAGTCATTACAGGACCAAATTGACGTAAGTGTGCTTCTTGTTGGTAAAGAGGATGTTATTCAAAGGGAATTGAACAAGTACGAATATGATAAGAGTAGAATTACGATTGTTCCTGCTAGTGATAACATAAGCAATAATGAAGCCCCTGTTATGGCCATCCGAAGAAAAAAAGATTCCTCAATTGTTGTTGCTCTTAATCTTGTTAAGAATGGTGAAGCTGATGCTTTTGTTTCTGCAGGTAGTACTGGCGCTGTATTAGCTGGTGGTCAGTTGATTATTGGCAGAATCAAAGGAGTAGAACGTCCTCCCTTGGCACCGGTTATTCCAACAATGAATGGTGTTTCTTTATTAATTGACTGCGGAGCTAATGTCGATGCTAGATCATCACATCTAGTGCAATTTGCTAAGATTGGTTCTATCTACATGGAGAATGTTATTGGAATAAAAAACCCTAGAGTGGCAATTGTTAACATTGGTGCTGAAGAAGAAAAAGGCAATATACTGGTTAAAGAAACTTTTCCATTACTGAAGAATTGTAATGACATTAATTTTATTGGAAGTATTGAAGCCAGAGATATTCCAAACGGAGCTGCTGATGTTATTGTTTGCGAAGCCTTTGTTGGTAATGTTATTCTTAAGCTTTATGAAGGGTTGGCAATGGCATTAGTTAAGAAGATAAAGTCAGGTTTGATGAGAACTATAAGAAGTAAGATTGGAGCACTTCTAGTTAAGCCTGCTTTAAAAGAAACTCTTAAGGATTTTGATGCTTCAAAGTACGGTGGAGCTCCATTACTTGGTCTTAAAGGGCTGGTTGTAAAAACACATGGTAACTCTAAAAGTTCAGAAATACGAAATGCCATATCACAATGTGTAACATTTACTAAACAGGGTATTAATGAAAAAATTCAAGAAAACATAAGTAATAATGAATAAATATTTATAAGAATGGAGATTATTATGGAATTTGAAAAGATACAAAAAATCATTAGTGAGGTTTTAAATGTGGACAAAGACGATATTACTATGAGTACCACATTTGTTGACGATTTAGGTGCTGATTCTCTAGATATTTTCCAGATTATTATGGGAATTGAAGAAGAATTTGATATTGAGATCGCTAATGAAGAGGCAGAAAATATAGTTACTGTTGCAGATGCAGTTGAACAAATAAAAGAAGCATTAAGCTAATTGAAGATAATATTTTTGTTCGAATTAAGCCTACATGATGCCGCAAGCGGCATCTCAAAAACCCGGAAGAACAAGGAGTGAGCACCATTGTGCGAACTTCGTAGTTCTTCACACTATATATCCTGCCAAGGACAGCTTTATGCAGTCCTTGGCAGCATTTTTATAATATTCCACTTTAACAAATTAATTCGTTAGTTTATCACATTAAGAGTTTTTAATTCTTGCAAAGTATTGCTTTTCGTTTTACAATAGAAAAATAGCTTACTTTATGAGTTTTATAAAAATTTTTTGTGATATAAAGGAGGTATCGTTTATATATGAATTCAGGCAAAAAAAGAAATGCCATGCTACTGGAACTTGAAGAGAAAATAGGATATCAATTTTCTGATCCATCGATTTTATTCAATGCTTTAACCCATAGCTCATATGCTAATGAAATGGGCTTAAGGAAAGGTAAGAATAATGAAAGACTTGAATACCTTGGTGATGCTGTATTAGAGCTAGTTACTAGTGAATACGTCTATAATGAATACGAAGATTTGTCTGAAGGTGATTTAACAAAGTTGCGTGCTAGTATTGTGTGTGAGCCAACCCTTTCAACCTGTGCTAGGGACCTAGATATAGGCAAATACATTTATCTTGGTAAGGGTGAAGACAGTTCCGGTGGAAGAGACAGGGATTCTATTCTTTCCAATACCCTGGAAGCCATTATCGGATCCATTTATTTAGACGGTGGTTTTACTAATGCAAAAGAGTTTGTTCATAAATTTATCTTAGATATTCATAAAAACAAGGATCTCTTTTTCGATAGTAAGACTATCTTACAGGAAATTGTTCAAGACAAAGATAATAACCAAAAAATACACTATAAGCTAATATCTGAAGAAGGTCCTGATCACAATAAAACTTTCACTACATCTGTTTGTATAGGTAGTGAGGAGATAGGAATTGGGGTTGGTAGGACTAAGAAGGCTGCAGAGCAAGCTGCAGCTTATGAAGCTATTCAGTTATTACGCATAAAATGGAAGAAACTTTAGGGAGAATGATAATGTATTTAAAGAGTATAGAAATTCATGGCTTTAAATCTTTTGCTAATAAGATATTTTTAGAGTTCCATGATGGGATTACAGGTATTGTTGGACCAAATGGTAGTGGTAAGAGTAATATAGCAGATGCTGTACGCTGGGTTTTGGGGGAGCAGAGTGCAAAACAGCTTAGAGGCTCTAAGATGGAGGATATTATATTTTCAGGTACCCAGACCAGAAAGCCTCAAGGATATGCTTATGTTGCAATTACTTTAGATAATTCTGATCATAAATTGCCAATCCCATTTGATGAGGTGATTGTAGCTAGAAGAGTATATAGATCTGGAGAAAGTGAATATATTATTAATGGTTCCTCTTGTCGTTTACGAGATGTACAAGAACTATTTATGGATACTGGTATTGGTAAAGAAGGCTATTCTTTAATTGGACAGGGCCAGATTGACAAAATACTAAGTGGTAAACCTGAGGATAGAAGAGAATTATTTGACGAAGCTGCAGGGATTGTTAAATTTAAAAAGAGAAAGCAAGAGGCTGTAAAGAATCTTCAAGAAGAAAAACAGAATCTGTATCGTATCGCTGATATTATTAATGAGATAGAGAAACAAATAGGACCCCTTGAAAATCAATCGAATACTGCTAAAATCTATATTAATCTTAAAGAGGAACTTAAGAACCTTGAAATAAATCAATTTTCTAAGGAATATGATAGACTACATAATTCAAAAGAACAGATTTCTGAGAAGCTTGATATAGTAGCTTCTGATTTTAATATCTCTAAACAAGCTTTGGAAAGCACTAAAGAAGAATATCATAAGCTTGAAACTCAACTTGAGGAATGTGATAAGCAGATTGAGGATGATAAGAATTCATATAATGAATTCAAGCTTATTAAAGAGAAGTCTGAGGGGGATATTAAACTATTCAATGAACAGATTAGTTCAGCAATGCAAAGTGATCAATATGTTCAAAACAGTATTATTTCCAATGAAAAAGATATTGATGAAA
>DUQY01000157.1 GCA_012837565.1 Bacteroidales bacterium
GTTCCTTGTGAACTAATTGTTAATGCTCGCCATAGAAAGGCTAATCCATTATCATCTGATATAGAATTTGAGATGGAGAACGACTATATCAAGGTCGATGAAAACTTCCAAACATCCACTAATGGCATTTATGCAATTGGAGATGTAAATGGTAAGAGTCATTTTGCACATATAGCTTCTGCGGAAGGTCTTTTTGTAGTTAATAGATTAAATGGCGTAGATGAGAAACTAGACCTTAGTAAGTTCCCTATGAATATGTATTCTCAACCAGAGGCTGCACAGATAGGACATACCGAAAGTCAGTTAAAGGAAATGGGTGTTGATTATAAGATTAGCGAGTTCCCTCTTTCTGCAAACGGTAAGGCTATAACTGAAAATGCAGGCGAAGGATTCATTAGAATTCTTTCTGAGAACAAATACGGCGAGGTTTTAGGGGTTCAAATTATTGCAAACAATGCAACAGATATGATTAATGAGGCTGCGGCATATATGCAACTTGAATCCACGGTCTATGATATTGCAAAAACAGTTCACACTCATCCAACAATTTCCGAAGTCTTTATGGAAGCTGGATTTGAAGCCGTAGACCATGCAATACATAAATAATACCCCCGATCAGATGAGCATTCAACCTGTCTTATATTCGTATAATTTACCAGATTACACGATATTTGAGTCAGAAAAGAACTTTGACTATTATATTGGTACACCAGAGGATACCTATATAGTTCTTGGACGATCCAATGATATTGAAAGGTCTATAAATTGTGAGAATGTAAAAAAAGATGGTATAATTACATTGAAACGTCCCTCAGGAGGAGAGTCTGTGATTCTTAGTCCTAATATGCTAATATTTTCTTTTAAATATAGGAGTGAAAGAATCCCCAATCCACTCAAATTATTTAAGATAATTAATTCAAAACTAATAGAGAATTTTAGCATATTAGGAATTAGAAACCTGCATTCCAAAGGTATATCTGATCTAAGTATAGGAAATATGAAGATAATGGGTTCGTCTATGTTTACAAAAAACAATACCATATTTTATCATGGCGTTCTAAATATAAGTGAAGATGTAGAATTGATTGAGAAATACCTAAGCCATCCTTCCAAAGAACCAGATTATAGAGAAAAGCGATCTCATAGAGATTTTGTAACCTCACTACAAAGACAGGGTTATAACTTCAAAAAAGAAGCTCTAACAAAATCAATTGAGATTTCAATACAAGAAATCAAAGAAGAGTTGAATAAAAACCAAATCTTAGTTTCCTAAATCTTCGTTCTAATTTTTTATTTCTTCATTTCTATGACTCTCCGTTGGCAATGGAGCTTTATGAAAAGCCTAATGTAAAATATTATTATGCTGAAGTAATAATTTATTGTCAATTAATAGAGGTTTTTTCTAAGGATATTTGATATGTAAAATGCAGAGCTAAGGTTTTATTACATTATTTTGACTGATGGAAACTCAACTGGGATATAGCTTTTGAGAGGGTGAGTGAAATTTATTTCGCTTTTTACTTGACAAACGCCTTTTTATGTTGTATATTTGTAAAAGAAAGAGTATTTAACGATAGCACAAGTATCAATTAGTTTTGTTGTGTGATAGAAAGCAATGGATGTTAAATACTCTTTCGTTTTTTATTTAACCCCATCCCTTTATTTCCCTTATTTCTTTATTAGTTTTCTTGCTCCTTCAATAAACTCTTTGTCAACCTTAAGTAAGTCTGCAAGGTATAATGCTTCATTTGGAATTATCATTTCATGGTCTTCAATTAAGGAATAGTCAATTTGGTTTGATATTTCATTAATTGATATTTCTTTTTGCCTATCATTTGGAATAAATCCTTTAACTCTTAACCTATTAGCCTGGGTTGTGATTCCAGAATAATGGGTCGTTGTAACTGAAAACGAATTATGCTGAGATAGGATATTAAGAAAACTATCCACAAGTGCAACTCCTTCCTTTGGGTTGGTTGTTCTTGCAAGCTCATCAACTAAAACGAGATATTGATTTCCTTGTTTTACTTTCTTAATTATATTATCTAATAAGAGGATTTCTGATGCGTAGGACGATAAGCCTGCTTCCTCGTCTTGATGATCCCCAATTGAACATAATATATCTTCAACCAAAACAATTTCGGACTCTTTTGCAGGAACGAAAAACCCAAACTGTAATAATAACTGAGATAGGTAAAGTGATTTAAGAAGGATTGTCTTTCCTGCCATATTTGCTCCTGTAACAAGACAAGGCTTATGTGTGAGGGTAATGTCGATTGGTTGGTAAGTCTTATTTAATTCCTTTAGTTTTGAAACAAGTGGAGGGTAGGAGAGTTCTTTATAGTTTATTTGATTGGTTGTTGAGAATATAGGTTTGGTGAAGTTATTATCTAAGAAGTATTCTGCAAGAGCAAAACTTTTATCTATTTTTCCTACTAATCTAATTGCTTCTATAAAGTCATGAAAATATACTTTTAACTCCTTAGATAGCCTTTCTCTTATTTCGTTTTCAAGGTCTTCTATCTCCAAGTAGATATTATTTACCTTTGTTTCATCCTCTTGTTTTTTCGCTATTTCCCATTCTTGCCTTTTCTTTGCTAATTCTTTTGAGTAAGCATTATATATATAGAACTGACTTAGCATTAGACCCTCAGGATCGAGTATCTTTATAACCTTATTTAGGTCTGGCAGATTTAGCTTGCCCTTAAGGTTATCTTCTAAGTAATTATCAATATCAAATATATAGGATGAAATTTTATAGCAAAAGATTGAAAATTGCTTTATTTGGAAAAGTGAAATGTCGTCAAGGATAAGATTTTGCTCCAATTGTTTTACTGTTCCGCTTATATCATTGATATGAGCAAGGACTCCTCTAACCTTCTTGAGAGCTTTAAGGTTAATTTCTTCTGAAATATATGTCTGACAGCTTTCAATAATGGAATATTGGCTTGATAGGTAATCTTTATCCTTTGAGAAATTCGTTTCTAGAATAGTTTTCCTACCAATGGGTGATGATATATTCAATTCATTAAATACAAAACTTAATCCATTATGCTTTTCTATTGCTTCTTTGAGTGTCATGGCTTTATATTTCTTTAATATTATATATTGGTAACGGTATTTCCTTCCTTAGTTCTTCAATTAACTTGTCAGAATTTAGATTATAACCCGATGGTGAGGTTGGATTAATAGTTATGGCGATGAGGTTTGTTGGCTGAACTACCTTTAGTTTTCCTCCTTTTTCAAGATAAGAACTAATATTTTCAGGAGTGCAAAATACTCTTGTAAAATCCCTAATTATTAACTCAATATCCTTTATGTTTTTCTGCGTCTTAAGAAATTGTATTAGCTTATCGGTTATTATTCCTGAAATAAAAATCTTTGTAATATCGGAGGTTAACTTCTCCTTATGCTTATCTATCATTAGGATTGAAGGAATCTCTAAGTCTATAATATTATTGTTTTCATCAATTGAATATATTCCATTTTCAATTTCTAGTAGTTTCTCTGCAAGATTAGATTCAATAGCTTTAAGTTGAGTCATCCTGTAAATAAAACTTGTCTTTCTTACAAGGGTTTTCATATTAAAGGATAGGGCAGCTCCTGTAGATAAAATCATAGCCTCGGTTATGGAAGGAGATCCAAAACTCATCCTCGATAATGCTCCATCTACCAAAACTATATCAGCACCAAAGTTTTTAATATCTCCAATAACTTCTTTTAACCAAACAGTATTTGATGCTCCTGCAAGCACAACTTTACCAGAGCTAATAGCTTGTGCATAAACTAGCTTACCTAGGGCAGTTGAACGACTACTTAAGGCAAGAATATTTGAGGTTATTTGTTTTTGGGGATATAGAAGTTCTGAAGTTGCAAAGATTGTATTTGGGTAAATTCTTATCTCTGGTTTTGATGTCTTGGTTACTTGATCTGTTTTTTCACCGTCAATACCAATTGAAGTGATTCCGACAACAGTATTTGAAAAAGAACACAAGCGAGATAGTACATAGTTTAATGTTTCTGTCTTTCCTGTGTTCTTTTCAGTACCTACAAAAGATATACTCTTGTATTTTAATATGTCATTAATGAATGGCAATTAATTGTTAGTGTTTTTTTATTCTTTCGTGACGTGCTAAATGTAATGGCTCTAAAGACAACCTATCTCCATGAAGTAGGCTTGCAACTCCATCGTTCAATTCTTCTTCTTCATTTAAAAAGTCAATATCACATTCGCATTCGTTAGAATAACTTGTTGGTTCAGTATAAGTTGTTATTACTCCTTCAAAGTTTCTTAAAACAATCTTGCCCGGACTTTGTGAGATAATGTATTGTGGCATAACTGGAGTTTTTCCTCCACCACCAGGAGCATCAACAACGAATGTTGGTACTGAGTATCCTGAAGTATGACCTCTAAGGTTTTCTATTATCTCAATTCCTTTTGAAACAGGAGTACGGAAATGTTCAAGTCCCATTGAAAGGTCGCATTGGTAGATGTAATAAGGACGAACTCTCATCATAACTAGTTTTTGAACTAATTTTTTCATTACTCTTGTGTCATCATTAACTCCTCTTAACAAAACAGATTGGTTTCCTAATGGGATACCAACGTTTGCAAGTTTAGCACAAGCCTCTGTTGATTCCTCTGTGCATTCATTTGGGTGATTGAAGTGAGTATTTAGCCAAATTGGATGATATTTCTTTAGCATATTAACCAAGTCATCAGTAATTCTTTGAGGGCAAACAACTGGTGTACGTGTTCCTATACGTATAATTTCAACATGAGGGATAGCTCTTAGACGTTGGATAATTGATTCTAACATTTTGTCGCTAACCATTAAAGCATCTCCTCCTGAAAGAAGAACATCTCTAACCTGTGGTGTGCGTGCTATATAATCAATTGCTTGTTGGATTCTATCTTGTGGGCTTTCGTGGTCGTTTTGTCCAGCAAACCTTCTTCTTGTGCAATGGCGACAATACATTGAACACATATCAGTGATAAGGAATAGCACTCTGTCTGGGTAACGGTGAGTTAGTCCTGCTACTGGTGAATCTTCATCTTCGGAAAGTGGGTCCAAAAGGTCAGCATCTGCTTTGTATAGTTCAGCTGCTGTTGGAATTGCTTGACGACGAACTGGACAATGTGGGCTATTACTATCGATTAGACATAAATAATATGGCGTAATTGCCATACGTAATGTCTTTAGAGATTTCATAACACCCTCTTCTTCTTCCTTAGTAAGGGTTATATGTTTCTTTAAATCATCAAGTGTTTCAATTCTATTTCTTACTTGCCATTTCCAATCGTTCCATTCTGCATCTGTTACATTAGGGAACAATTCTTTTCTTCTATTTACTTGCATATCTTAGGTTGTATTATTTGTTTTATTAAACAGAAAACTATGGATAGAATAACCTACCCATAGTCTTATATTGAATTACGTTTATTATGCGTATAGTTCAGTGAAGATATCTCTTAGTTCTTTTGATTCTCTCAGTAATTGAAGAGTAATTTCAGCGTGACCTTTTGTATAACCATTACCAACAATCATTGTAACGTCAGAACCAACACCTTCTGCTCCTAAAGCTGCTTTTGTAAAGCTTGTAGCCATTGAGAAGAAATAAACAACACCATCATTTTTAGTACATAGAATAGATGTCATTTCTGTATCGTTAATATTTACATTGTTAATTGTTACGTCAGCCATTTCACCGTTAGTTAGTTCAGATATTTTGTCCATAACAGCAATAGGTTGTGTTGCATCAGCAGCAAAAACGTGATCACAGAAATTCAATTTTACTAATCTATCTGTTGATCTTTGGCTATGAGTGATACCAATTACTTTACCAGTAACACCAGCACGTTTTTTAGCTTCGTAGCAGCATAGCATACCTGATTTTCCACCAGCACCAATAACGATAACAGTATCACCTGGTTTTACTAATTTGGCTGTTTGAGCAGGAGCACCTGCAACGTCAAGAGCTGATAATGCAAGATTTTCTGGCATATCATTTGGTATTTTAGCATAAATACCTGATTCAAATAAGATAGCTTTTCCATCAATATCAACTTGGTCAATATCTGGACGAATATCTTTAATTTTATCTATACGTAAAGGTGTTAGAGATAAAGAAACTAATGTAGCTATTTTATCACCAACCTTAAGATCAGTTTTTCCAATAAGTGCATCACCTATTTTTTCAACTGTTCCAAGTAACATACCACCAGAACCTGTTACTGGGTTTCTATGTTTTCCTTGTTTTTCAACAATTCCTAACATAATTTCAGCAATTTTTGCTTTATCTCCACCAGCCTGTTCTTCAATTTGAGTAAAAGAAGCACTATCTACATTTAAGGTTTGAACATCAATAAGGATTTCATTATCATAAATTTCATCCATGTTATTATCAAGCTTTTGAGCTGGTTGTGGTAAAACACCTTTTGGTTCAATTACACGGTGTGTTCCGTATTTATTTCCTTTTTTCATATATTTAATTTTGAGCTCTTATTATTTTTAGCAAAAACCCAGAGAAAGAACTCAATTGCACTCTGTGGATAAGCTTTTATTCTATTTATTTATCTAATTTCTTTACTTCGAAATCTAAGTTGCAAAAATACTCAATTAGAAGTTAATATACAAATAACTTGATAAAAATAATTTAGATTGAATTTAGAATAAGCTATGATATTAATGCTAAGTCACCATTACGCTATCAATAAGTAGTTTAGAGCAAATAGCGATACTTACAATAATAAACATCTTTATGACACAAAAAAAGGAGCAATCAAATTAAGACTGCTCCTATATTATATATTTAATAGTTAATACTATAAGTATAATCTCAA
>DUQY01000158.1 GCA_012837565.1 Bacteroidales bacterium
ATATTCTACAAAGGAACAAATAAATATCAAATGAAAGACAAAAGAGGCAAAATATAAACCATTAAAAATGTCCATTAGAGAGTAACGTCAAGAAAAAACCATTAAAAATGTCCATTACACCTATTATTAGACCAAAAAACCAAACGCTGAAAGAATTTACTGAATCGCTGTTTTAAAAAATTGATTCAAAGATCTAGAAAATTAATACGCAGAAAGAAAAAACCAACATAAAGGGGTGAGTTTTTGATTAGAATTAGTAATTTTGCAATATATTTACTTTTTCAGAGTTTTAGTAGTTTGTAATAACTATTGAACAAAAGAGGTATTTACTAAGATAAAACTATTAATTATATAAGAAATGAAACGTAGGAATTTTAAGATACTGGCAATTGCTTTGATTTTATTCTCTTTATCAACTCCTTTAAAAGCTCAAATATTTAAAGGAATGCTTATTGGAGGGGTTAATTTTGCTCAAATGAATGGAGACCAATCTTTCGGTTTTAATAGAATTGGTTTAAATACAGGAATAGGGGTTATGGCTCCTTTAAATAATAAAAGAACTTGGCTAATGAGCATGGAGGTGCTTTACAACCAACTTGGAGCAAAAGAATCTCTTGACCCATTCAAATACAATACTACAATACAATATGTTTCTATACCTGTTTTGGTTCATTTTGAAGATAAGGTAGGGAGATGGACCTTTGGAGCAGGACTGCAATATTCAAGATTAATTGATGTTAATGAGGATTGGGGACTTCCAGAGCCAGCAATTAAATATATGGATAGACCTCTTATGGAAACAGTTAAGGATTTCAATAGGGATGATTTTTCTTTTATCTTTGATATTAGATTTAGAATATGGGAAAGATTAAAATTTAATTTTAGGTATCAATACTCCATTGTTCCTATTAGAAAAGATGTAACATATTATAATAGTTTTCCATTAAGCTCACCTGATTATAAATCGTGGAAAAGAGATTTTTATCATAATGCATTATCACTTAGGTTGATTTATGTAATAAATGAGCGTTCTACTAAGGAACTTGATAGAAATATTTATCGTGAAATGTATTAATCTTTAAGATAAAATGAAGAATAAACGTATTGCAATATTTCCTGGGTCATTTGATCCAATTACCAAAGGACATGAATCTGTTGTTTTAAGAGCATTAACTCTGTTTGATGAAGTGTTTGTAGCAATAGGAGAGAACACCTCTAAAAAAGGCTTCTTCCCAATACAGCAGCGATTAGAATGGATAAGAACAACCTTTGAAGATTATCCAGAGGTGAAAGTTGAATCATTTTCTTCGCTCCTTGTTGATTATTGTCGTGAAAAACAAGCTAAATATATTTTAAGGGGATTAAGAAATTCTGTTGATTTTCAATATGAAAGAAATATAGCTCTGATAAATCAAGAGTTAAACTCAGAAATAGAAACAATATTCCTTCTTACCAAACCTCAGGACACAGCAATAAGTTCTTCATTTGTTAGGGAAATATTGTCATTTGGTGGAGATGCAAGTAAGTTTATCCCTTCCAAAATTACTATAAAACCTATGAAATACCTATAATAGCAATGGCAAAAGTTAACTTTAAACCAGGGACAATGATATATCCGCTACCAGCCCTTATGGTTAGTTGTGGAGAAACTCCTGAGGAATATAATATAATAACAGTTTCTTGGGTAGGAACAATTTGTTCAAACCCTCCAATGTGTTATATTTCTGTTCAAAAAGCAAGGCACTCTCACGCAATCATTTCAAGAACTAAATCATTTGTCCTAAACCTAACAACGAAAGACCTTGCAAGAGTAACGGATTGGTCAGGTGTTAAGTCAGGAAAAGATTGTAATAAGTTTGAAGAAACAGGATTAACTTCTATTCCAGCTGAAAAGATTAAAGCACCAATGATAGAGGAAAGTCCTCTTTGCATTGAATGTGAGGTTGTGGAGATAAAAGAACTAGGCTCTCACGATATGTTTATTGCAAATGTTGTTAATGTTTCTGCTGATGAAAAATACATAAATCCAGAAACTAATAGTTTTGAGCTAGAGAAAGCAAACCTATTAGCATATTCGCATGGCAAATATTATGCTCTTGGAGAGAAGTTAGGCTTCTTTGGATACTCTGTTGAAAAGAAAAAAAGAAAAAGATAACGTTTTGTTTATAATGAATGTGGAATAGCTATTTAAAAGGTTTTAAGTCGTATCTATTACTTGAAAGAGGTTTGTCTGAAAACACAAAAGAGGCATACTTAAGGGATTGTAATCGTCTTTTTTCCTTTTTAGATGATAACTATCCAACAATTAACGTTAAAACCTTAAAGTATCATCACCTACAAAAGTTTCTTAATACTCTTCAAAATCCAGAGAAAGATAAAGAAACAAGACTACTTAAAATAAGTTCTCAAAAACGATTAATTTCAGGGATAAGATCATTTTATAAATATCTTTTGATTGAAGATATTGTTGATAATGACCCAACAGAACTTATTGAATTACCCCGACTTGATAGCAAGTTACCAGTTGTATTGTCAAATGAAGAAATTATAAGGATGATAGATTCAATTGATAAATCGAACTATAAGGGTGCTTGGATGAATTTAATGATTGAGGTTCTTTATGGTGCAGGACTAAGAGTGTCGGAGCTTCTGAACTTAAAGATTAGCGATATTTATAAGAGTCAAGAATTAATTAAGGTTATAGGGAAAGGCGACAAGGAGCGATGGGTTCCATTAAATAAGATAGCATTTAAGCAAATTGATTTGTTTCTCAAGAACACACGTTCAAAAATTAAGCCATCAAAGGGTTGTGAAAAGTTTATTTTCTTAAACCAAAGAGGAGGGAAGCTTTCAAGAATATCAGTTTTTAAGGCAGTAAAGGAAGTAGCACTTATTGCAGGTATAGAAAAAAACATTCATCCACATACTTTGCGTCATAGTTTTGCAACAGAACTTATGCTTGCAGGTGCAGATATTATGGTTGTTAGAGAGCTAATGGGACATGCAAGCGTTCGTTCTACAGAAATCTATACTCATCTAAACGTAAAGCACCTCAAAGAAACATTATTACTTTATCATCCACTTTATAACCAAAATATAAAAAGACTAGACTAAGCTCTCTTTTTTGAACCTTTTTTGTCAAGTTCAAAGCACCCAACACTTACTTTTCTTGTTGATATATCTATTACACTATATTCAATATAACAGCCATAATAACTACTGTTCCATTCTTCATAGCAATTATATATATCTGCTCCATATCTTTCGAAATCGTCCATAAACTTAGTTTCTGATCTAAAGGTTTTTGTTATCTGGTCTAAGAAAGTAATTTCTCCAATATAGTAATTTGTATAATTAAGATTATAAGCAGTATTATGCCATTTCCCAAATCTATCTAAGGCGTAGGTAGGTTTACTGGTATAATATTCAAATTTTGACTCCGTAATCTTATTTCTGCTATTGTATATTAAAATATAAACAATTGAACCATTTGAATTGGTTAATTGAGCTATTCCATGTGAATTTGATTCTACATATAGGCCTTGATCTTCTAATTTCTCAATGACTTCAAAAACATTATCTCCATTATAAGCTTGTAGTTCAGATATTTTTGAATCTAAATCGTCCACATCATAATCATCATACTTACAGGCTGAAAATAAAACTAAAATAAATAATGGCAATAATAATAAGTTAAGTTTCTTCATTTTTTACAGGATTTAAGTTTGATTTCTTCTATTAATTATCTGCAAATGTAAAAAAAATCTTATTCATATATAAAATATAGAAAAAAAATGTATCTTTGCAAGCTCAAAACGTATAAAACAATAAGGTTATAGAAAAGGATATAATGAATTATTCAATTGATTTTGCATCTCTGGTACTTGGAGAACATAGGTTTGATTTTGAAATAGATAAGTCCTTATTCGAAAAGTTTGAGAATGAAGATATTTTAGGTGCAAACATCAATGTAAGAGTTGATTTGTTGAAGGAGGAAAGGATGTTAACCTTTAATTTTACTTTTAAAGGAACCTTAAATGTTTTGTGTGATAGGTGTTTAGACCCATTAGATGTAAAAATCAAAGGAGATAATACCTTGTTTGTTAAATTTGGAGACAAATATCTCGAAGAAAAAGATGATGTAATAATTATCTCTAATAGAGAAGATGTAATTGATCTTTCACAGCATATATATGAATACATTTTATTAACTAAACCAATGAAATGTGTACATGAACTAAGTAAATGTAATAGTGATATTGTAGAAAGAATCAATAAAAAAGAAGAAAATAATGATGAAAGTATAGATCCACGTTGGAATGTACTTAAGAATATAAAATTTGAATAATAACATTTTAAAATACTAAAAAATGGCACATCCAAAACGCAAAATCTCTCCTCAGAGATCAGCAAAAAGAAGAACACACCATAAAGTTGAATCTGTACAACTTGCAGCTTGTAGCAACTGTGGATCAACTGTTATATATCACAGAGTTTGTCCTGAATGTGGATACTACAAAGGAAAACTAGCGATAGACAAGGGAGCAACAGCATAATCTAAATCTTCTTTATTATGAGGATAGGATTTGATGCAATGGGAGGCGATTATGCTCCCCAAGCTACTATATTAGGAGCTATTCTTGCTAAAAGAGAGCTCTCTGAACAAGACAGAATAGTACTTTTTGGCAATAAAGATGTTATTATTGAACATCTTGAGCTTAATGGTGCTTCGGTTGATGATTTTGATATTGTTGATGCACCTGAAGTAATTGACATGCATGACAAACCAATCAAAGCACTTCAAAATAAACCGAACTCTTCAATTGCCCTTGGTTTCAGTTATCTGAAAGAAGGTAAAATTGATACTTTTTCTAGTGCAGGTAATACTGGTGTTATGCTAGTTGGAACTATGTATAATGTTGGAGTGGTGGAAGGAATTATCCGTCCATGTTTTGCAGCATTACTTCCTAAACAAAATGGTGGATTAACTGTTATGGTTGATGTTGGGGTTAATCCTGATGCAAAACCAGAACAGATTTACCAGTTTGGAGTTTTAGGTAGTTTCTACGCTCAATACTCTCTTAATGTTGAAAATCCTAAGGTTGGATTATTAAATATTGGAGAAGAAGAAGAAAAGGGTAATGTTCAATCTCAGGCTGCTATGCAATTAATGAAAGGTTCAAAAGACTTTAATTTTATAGGTAATGCTGAGCCTAGTGAGATTTTTGATGACAATTTTGACGTTATTGTTTGCGATGGTTTTATAGGAAACTTAATCATGAAACAAACTGAAGCTTTTGCTAGGATAATGGTTAAGAGTGGAGTGAAAAACGATTTCATAAAGAATTGTAACTACGAAATATATGGAGGTTTACCTCTTCTTGGAGCAAAGAAAGTTGTTATTGTAGCTCATGGAGTATCAAACGAAAGAGCTATTAAATCAATGTTACTTCAATCAAAAACCATGTATGAGTCAAATATAAATGATCATATAGAAAAGGTTTTAAAACAGAATCTAAATAATTTGTAATATGACAAAAATAAGAGCTGCAATTACAGCAGTTGAAGGATACTTACCTGATTATATTCTGACAAATGAAGAATTAAGTGAGATGGTTGATACTACCGATGAGTGGATAATGACTCGTATAGGTATTAAAGAGCGTCATATTTTAAAAGAAAAAGGTAAGGGTTCATCAGATTTAGGGGAAGTTGTAGTTAAAAATATCCTTAAAAAGAAAAATATAGATCCATCTGAAATAGAACTTTTGATTTGTTGTACTGTAACGCCAGATATGTTATTCCCTGCAACCTCAAATATTATTGCAGACAAATGCGGAATTAAAAACGGATTTGGTTTTGACATTAATGCAGGATGTTCAGGTTTTATTAATGGACTTACAACTGCTGCAAAATATATTGAAAGTGGTTTTGTTAAGAAAGTAATCGTTGTTGGAGCTGAAAAGATGTCAACAATTGTAGATTACACTGATAGATCTGTTTGCCCAATTTTTGGAGATGGTGCTGGAGCAATTTTGCTTGAAGCAACAGAAGAAGAAGTTGGTTTTATGGATGCTATTCTTTTAGCTGATGGAGTTGGCAAGAAACACCTTCACCAAAAAGCAGGTGGAAGTGTTAATCCACCAACTCATGAAACAATTGATAATAGAGAACATTATATCTATCAAGAAGGACAGCAAGTTTTTAAATGGGCTGTTACGAAAATGGCTGAAGCTACTGAGGCGTTAATGAAGAGAAATAACTTAATCTCTGATAATATTTCATATCTTCTCCCTCACCAAGCAAATTTAAGAATCATTACAGCAACAGGAGAAAGACTAGGTTTAGACCCTAAGAAAGTATTGATAAATATAGAAAAATACGGAAATACCACTTCTGCAACAATTCCATTATTAATGTGGGAGAATCAAGATAAATTCAAAAAAGGTGATAACTTAATACTTACAGCTTTTGGAGCAGGATTTACTTGGGGTGCAATTTGGATAAAATGGGCAATCTAAGGATAACTCTTTTAGGAACAGGAACCTCGCAAGGAGTACCATTAATTGGGTGCCATTGCGAGGTTTGTTTGTCTAAAAACCCTAAGGACAAGCGTCTAAGGTCTTCTTGCTTGATAGAAAGTAAAGAAGGTACTGTTTTGTCAATAGATGCTGGTCCTGATTTTCGACAACAAATGCTCACTTATAATGTTTCTAGGTTAGATGCTATTTTAGTTACTCATTCACATCGTGACCACATTAGCGGATTAGATGATGTCCGTTCCTATAATTACCTACAAAGTGAAGCAATGCCAATTTATTCAAATAAAATGGCGTTAGAAGAAATTAAGTGTGCATTTGCCTATTGTTTTAGAGAACCAAGATATCCAGGTTTACCAAATTTCAAACTATGCGTTATTGATAAGAAAGAAAGTTTTAGGGTTAAAGAATTAGAGGTAATTCCAATTGAAGTAATGCACCATAAACTCCCAATATTAGCATATAGAATTAATAACTTTGCTTATATTACGGATGCAAAGACTATTAACGAAGAAGAAAAGGAAAAGCTAAGAGGGGTAGAGTTTATGGTTGTTAATGCTTTAAGAAGAGAAGAACATTTCTCGCATTTTAACCTTCAAGAGGCACTAGACTTAATTAAAGAAATTAAACCTAAACAAGCATATCTTACTCATATTAGTCATTTCTTAGGACTGCATAAAGAGGTTACAAAGGAACTTCCCTCTAATGTTTCGCTTGCTTATGATGGATTAACTATTGAGATATAAGTTCTTCCGCTTCCTTAATCTTATTAATTGTTCCAACATCAACCCAAATATCTTTAGAGTGAATATAAGAATTGATAGGGTAGGACTTAGCAAGTTTTAAGTATTCAGGAATTATAGAAAATACCTTTTCCTTATTATCAATTAAATCAATAAGTTCAGGCCTTATTAGTTGAATTCCACTAAAGCCATAAGGTTTCAAATCAATGTCATCTTTAACAATAATCCTTTCACCTGTCTTTATGTTTTCCCAACCACCTAGCATTTGGTTTTCATCAAACAATAAATACCTACTTGTTTCCCTCTGGCTTATTGCTAAAGTTGCTAAGGATGACTTTTCTTTGTGCGAAAGATAGAGAGAATTGAAATCTATTTTGGAAAGAATATCCACATTATGTATAAGGATATCTTTTGAAAAGTCAAATAAGTTTCTAGCATTTTTCAACGCTCCACCAGTGTCAAGTAATAATTCCGTTTCATCTGAAACGAAAATGTCGCAAGAATAATGCTTCTTAGAAATGTGTTCAAGAATTTGTTCTGAGAAGTGATGGACGTTTATAACAATGTGTTTACAAGAGTAGGAGATAAGCTTTTGAATATTGTGTTCCAGCAAACTAACATCGTTTACTTCAACTAAAGCTTTAGGCTTTGAATTGGTTAAAGGTTCTAGTCTTGTACCTAGTCCTGCTGATAAAATAAATGCTTGAAACACTATATTATTTAATTTTGATTAGTCAATAACATAAATATATGTTAGGCCATAAGAAAACTGTTGTTGCTTTTCTAACCTGTCAGATTTGAAATAATGTTGGAAACCTACCTCAAAACCAAACGCATGATTATCTGTTGCAAAAAGAAGTCCTGCCCTTGGAAGTATTCCTAAACGAATTCCACCTTGACCCTCATATTCTCTTAAATAATATCCAAAACTATCGTAGTCTTTATTCTCTTCATTACTTAAGCTATAGTCATAAATCCCCCATATTGCACCAAATCCAATCCCAATATAAGGTTTTAATCTATCAAAGAATGAGAAATAAGATTCTTGGTTATGTAAATAATAGTTAGCATAAACAGTTAGAGGAACTTGACTTAGGTTTTTAGCAAATTTTCTAGGTAAATACTTGATCTTATATGAGTTTCCTTCAATAAAGGAATATCCCATTTCCACTCCAACTCCAACTTTAGCTTCTTGGAACTGATACTCTAATGCTACATTTGCACCAAAGCCAGAAACATAATTCTTAGTAAAATCATCTCCATAAGCCATAAAAAAAGCTGGCTTAACAATATAGAAAATATCGTATGGCTGACCATTACTTAGTCTGTGATAACCCTGTGAGTTTGCATTAAAAGTAAAACAAACCATCAAAGTAAATGCTATTAAAAAAACTTTCTTCATATCTTTTAATTTTGTTTAGTCCAAGAGTCCTTTAAGGTACAAGTCCTATTAAATACTAAATTTCCTTTTTTTGAATCATAGTCAACACTAAAGTAGCCAAGACGTTCAAACTGGAAGCTATCTAAATGATTTACATCAGCTAAAGATCTTTCAACTTTTGCATTAGGAATTACTTTTAATGAGTCAGGATTTAAATTATCGATAAATGTTTTCCCTGGTTCAGCCTTTTCTGGTGTTTCCGAAACAAATAAACGATCAAATAATCTAACCTCCGCATCTAAGCAGTCCTCTGCATCAACCCAGTGAATAGTTCCCTTAACCTTTCTTCCATCTGGCGAATTACCACCTTTTGAAAGAGGGTCATAAGTACAATGAATTGCTGTCACATTCCCCTGTTCATCTTTTTCAACACTAGTGCAAGTAACAAAATATGCATAACGAAGTCTAACCTCTTTGCCAATAGCCAAACGGAAATACTTCTTAGGAGGTTCTTCCATAAAGTCATTTCTTTCAATGTAAAGAGTCTTTGAAAAAGGTAGCATTCTTGATCCAGCTGTTTCATCCTCAGGGTTATTTATTGCTTCAAGCTCTTCCTTTTCTCCCTCAGGGTAGTTATCAATAATAAGTTTGATTGGATCCAAGACAGCCATAACCCTATTTGCTTTTTTGTTCAAATCCTCACGTAATGAAAATTCTAAACGTCCAAAGTCAATAATATTATCTCTCTTCGCAACTCCAATTGAATCACAGAAGTGACGAATACTCTCAGGCGTATATCCTCTACGGCGAAGTCCACAGATGGTAGGCATTCTTGCATCATCCCAGCCGCTAACATGGTTTTCCTTAACTAGTTCCAAGAGTTTTCTCTTACTCATAACTGTAAAGGAAAGATTTAAGCGTGCAAATTCATACTGATGAGATGGGAAAATTTCTAATTTCTCAATAAACCAATCGTATAATGGACGGTGAACATCAAATTCTAGGGTACAAATCGAGTGAGTTATCTTTTCAATTGAGTCAGACTCTCCGTGAGCATAATCATACATAGGATATATGCACCAATCGTTGCCTGTTCTATGGTGTTCTGCATGAAGGATACGGTACATTAGAGGGTCACGCATATGCATATTTGAATGAGCCATATCAATCTTTGCTCTAAGTATCTTTTCTCCATCTGCATATTTGCCTTCTCTCATTTCTTGGAAAAGCTTTAAGTTTTCCTCAACCGACCTATCACGATAAGGACTGTTTTTGCCAGGAGTTTGAATGGTACCTCTATTAACTCTAATTTCTTCAAGGGTTTGATCATCAACATAAGCAAGTTCTTTCTTTATTAGAACAATAGCCCAATCATATAGTTGTTCGAAGTAATCTGAGGCATAAAACTCATCTGCCCATTTAAAACCTAACCATTTAATATCTTCCTTAATACTATCAACATATTCAACTTCTTCCTTAACAGGATTTGTGTCATCGAAACGAAGATTAGTTTTCCCACCATACTTAATAGCTAAACCAAAGTTAAGACAAATGCTTTTTGCATGTCCAATATGAAGATAACCATTAGGTTCTGGAGGAAAACGAGTAATAATACTCTTATGCACTCCGTTTCTAAGGTCATTTTCTATAATTTCTTCAATAAAATTCAATGAAGGTTTCTCGTTATTGTCTATTTGGGCTTCCATCTGTCAATATTAAAATTAGAAAAATATTAATGTTATTGTGCAAAAATACATTTTTTCTAATGAATTATTAACTCTTACGATGTAATAATTATTGATTTGTTCATAATTA
>DUQY01000159.1 GCA_012837565.1 Bacteroidales bacterium
AGAAAAATATAGAAGAAATATATAATAATAAAGACTTATATAAAGAACTTTCATTTAATGCTCGAAAGAGATTCGAGGATAATTACTCAGTTGAGAATTATTATAATAGACTAATGAAAACTAATAATGATTAATCCAAAAGTTTCAATAATTACAGTAACCTATAATGCCGAAGAAGTATTGGCAAAGACCTTAGATAGTATAAGGAAACAAAAATATAAAAACATAGAAAGCATTATTGTGGATGGCGGCTCCAGTGATGGCACCCTTAGTATTGTGAATAAGTATTCAGATATAGTATCTAAGTGGATTTCCGAACCCGATAAGGGTCTATACGATGCAATGAATAAGGGTATGGATATGGCAACAGGCGATTATGTGTGGTTTGTAAATGCTGGAGATACAATATTTAAGACAGATATACTTAATCATTTCTTTGACTCTGATTTTGTTTTAAGAGATATATACTATGGCGATACCTTGGTGGTGGATGAAAAGGGTAATCATTTGGGAGGAAGAAGACTAAAACCCAAGGATGATATTACATGGAAGAGTTTTCGTTGGGGTATGCTAGTCTGCCACCAATCCATTTTGGTTAAGAAGGAGATTGCACCAAGATACAATTTAAAATATAAGATAGCAGCCGACTATGAGTGGGTATTAGAATCGTTTAAGAGGGCAAGATATACCAGGAAGACCAATCATAAAGTCGCCTGCTTCCTTAGAGGAGGTCTATCGCAGAAAAATATACTTAGAGCTAATTATGAACGCTTTAAGATAATGAAAAAATACTATGGCTTCTTCCCAAGCCTATGGTATAACTTTCTAATGCTATTTCGCTTTGCCTACACAGTAACTAAACTTGGTAGAATATAATAAGAAGTCAAAATGTTTTCGTAATTTTGACAAAGATTTTTGAATAGAATTATATGGAAAATTATTTAGTATCAGCCCGCAAGTACCGTCCTGCAGATTTTAAAAGTATTGTAGGCCAATCACATATTACTACCACACTACAAAATGCTATTAAAACAGACCAATTAGCACAAGCTTTTCTTTTTTGTGGACCAAGAGGTGTTGGAAAAACAACTTGTGCAAGAATACTTGCAAAGACAATTAATTGCACTAATAGAACGTCGGAAACAGAGGCATGTAATAAATGTGAGAATTGTCTTTCATTTAATAATAATTCAGCTTTTAATATTCAAGAACTCGATGCAGCATCCAATAATTCGGTTGATGATATCCGTGATTTGGTTGACCAGGTTAGAGTTCCTCCTCAAGGAGGAAAATACAAGGTATATATTATAGATGAGGTACATATGCTATCCCCCTCTGCCTTCAATGCCTTTCTTAAAACCTTAGAGGAACCACCAGCTTACGCAAAGTTTATTCTAGCAACCACAGAGAAACATAAGATAATACCAACCATCCTCTCTCGTTGTCAGATATTCGATTTCCATAGGATAAATAACGAAGATATTTCAACGCACTTAGATTATATTGCGAAGAAAGAAAATGTTAAGGCAGAAATTGAGGCTTTAGATATAATTGCAGAAAAATCTGATGGTGGCTTACGTGATGCTCTTTCAATGTTTGACCAATTGGTTTCTTTTACTGGGGGAGACTTAACTTACTCGAATATTATTGAGAACTTAAATATTCTTGACTACGATTACTATTTCCGCTTTGTTGATTACCTACTTGAATGCGATATTTATAATACTTTACTACTTTTCAATGAGGTTTTAGAAAAAGGATTTGAGGGTTCACATTTCATAAATGGTCTTTCATCTCACCTTAGAAACTTATTGGTTGGAAAGGATGCTTCAACAATTAAATTAATGGAAGCAAGTAAGAGCATACAACAAAAATACTTAGAACAGTCCTCTCAATGTAGCGTAACATTCATCCTTAGAGCCTTAGACTTCGCAAACACTTGCGCAATGGATTACAGAAGCTCGACCAATAGAAGACTTTGTGTTGAACTGGCTCTACTTAAGATTGCAAATATAATGAAGAAGTTGCAGCCTAAAACAGAGTCTCCCAGGCAAAGCATAGATGAAAAAAAAAAGGAAACAATAGAAGAGATAGCTGAAAAAAAAGTTGAAGAGGCAAAAGAAATTAAAAAGGAAATAATAGAACTTAAGGAAAAGGTTGAAGAAAAGGTTGAAGAAACAATTAAGGAAGCTACCAAAGAAACCACTCAGAAGAAACCTAAACCAATAAGTATTCCTAAGTCTAGTTCATTCTCTATTAATGTTGGAGTTGAAGAAACTATTAAACTAGACCAGAGGGAGAAAGACAAACTAAACCCTCCTCTTGTTCCTTTAGATTGGGACTTATTTAAGACAAAGCTAAGCGAATATGCTGATGCAATTAAGGATTCGATGCCTAATCTGTTTTTCATTCTAACAAGCTCTGATATACAAAACAATAACGACAACACTGTGACAATAACCTTTCTGAATTCAATGCAAGAAAAAGAATTTGAAACATATAAACACGAAATCGTTAGAATTATTAGGAAGGCAACCTTATGTGAGGCTTTTATTTTTAGAACGAAAATCTTTCAAGACGAAACAAAAGAAAAACTCTATCGTCCACTAGAAAAATTTAAGTTCCTTGCAGAAAAGAACCCTGCATTAATGCAACTTAAAAAAGAATTTGACTTTGATATTGATTATTAGAACAAAATCACAAAAACAAACCAATAGAATAATATGGGAGAAGCATTAATTTTTTTAGGAATACTGATATTTTCAGCACATCTATTTTCAATGATATTTTCAAGAAAGAAGATTCCAGATGTGTTATTATTAATGATTATAGGGATAATTGTTGGTCCCCTCTTAGGCTTAATATCGCCTTCTTTTATGGGCAGAGCGGGAAGCATATTCACAACAGTTGTCTTGGTTGTTATACTTTTTGATGCGGGAACAGATATTAGTATAACAGACCTCAAAAACGCTTGGAAACCAACAATAACCCTTTCTATATCATCTGTAATTGGCTCAATTATTTTAGTTACAGCAATAGTTTACGGCATAGGACAATTGGTTTATTTAGCTAGTTCAGGAATGGTTTCTGACAACTTACTACCACTAGCCACAGAAAACATATTACCAATAGCAACAGACTCCATATCATCTTTATTGTCTAATACTAACTCATTATCAGCTCAAGACTCTATAAACACATTTGTTGCTAGTTCAAAAGAAGTTCTTCCTCCAATAAAGGGAGTCTCGTTTGTGAACAGTTTAATTATTGGGATCATTCTCTCTGGAACATCCTCTGCTGTTGTTATTCCTCTAACTCAACAATTGAAATTAGGAAAAGATGCCAAGACTTCTCTAATTCTTGAAAGCGCAATAACAGATATTATTTGTTTCGTTTTAGCTCTTGCTTTTATGCAGTCAGCAGTAGCTGGTGGGGGTGTTGATGTTGGTTCAATAACAGGTGGTGTTATTTCTTCTTTTGTTATGGCAACCATTATTGGATTCATTTCTGCACTTGCTTGGGCGAGTCTCCTACATAAGATTAGGACATTCAAGAACTCAATGTTCCTTACGCCTGCCTACTTATTTGTTGTTTATGGAATATCAGAATCACTTGGCTTTAGTGGAGCAATTACAGCCCTAGCAGTTGGTATTACAATTACTAATATGGATTTCTTTAACTTCAAATTCTTAGAAAAACACCAAAAAGGCAAAAACCTAAAACAAACAGAAAACGAAAAAGCATTTATTGGCGAGATAGTATTTGTTCTGAAAACATTCTTCTTCGTATATATTGGTATATCAATACCTTTCAATAACATTATAGCATTAGCTGCAGGACTTATAATTACCATAATACTACTTATATTGAGAATATATATAGCTAAATACTTCTCTCCAAAATCCTCAAATGCATACGACAAAAGCATAATAGCATTAATGATACCAAAGGGACTTGCGGCAGCTGTTTTGGCTTCAATACCCGAACAAATGGGACTTCCACAAGGAGAATTGATTAAAAGTATAGTTTATGCAACTGTCTTATTCTCAATTCTAGTATGTTCAATATCCATTTTCGTTATAGGACGTTATCCAAAAGCAAATGTCTTAATGAGAATATTCTTCAAACCACATAGCCACAGGAAAACCCATAAGCCAGAGGTGTTTATAGAAGAAAATACAGGCTCTGAGGAATAAGTAAAATGAATCAAAGAAAGGATTTACTGAATCTTCGTTTCAAGAAATTAAAACAGCGTTTCAGTAAATTGAAACGAAGAAACAAATACTTAATACGCAGAGTTATTATGTAAAGACTTGATGTTTTAACTAAAACAGACTATTTCTTTTTGCGGAATATTGAAGTTATTTTTTGCCAAATTGATTTCTTTTCTTTCTTTGGCTCTTCAATTTTAGCTATAATGTTTTCACCACCCTCTTTAGTTGGCTTATCAATTGTTTGTTTTGATTTCTTATATACCTTTGTCTTCTTTGACTTCTTTGTTTTCTTGGATTTCTTATCAGAATCTTGAACTTCTTGATTGCCTTTTTCTAATTCTTCATCTTTTTGTTCCAATATTGGTTCTTCAGGTTTCTCAATTGAAACGTCTTCTGTCAAGTAAATCTTTTCTACCTCAAAGAAGTTTGGACGAGATTCTGGTTTAAGAATTATTAGACTTTTAAGTATCTTATTTACCTCTTGCCTATCTTCTGGGGTATCGGCAGAATAGTATTCTATAATATATGTATAGCCATTGTCTACAATGCCATAAAAACCTCCTCTAAAATAATCTCTTAATGGACTATTGGTATATTCTACAAATTTACCTTTGAGTTTATTTAGTTTTTGAGTTTTAACTTTCTCAATTATCATATATTCAAAGCCTGGCTTCAAACTTTTTTCGGAAGAAGCATTTATTATTTCAGATTCTTCATTTAGGGCTTGTTTTATACAACGAATGCTTACTTGGTTGTTGTTTTCTTCATTATATAATTTGATTTTGAAATCTAGCATCTTCTTTTCGGTCTTACTAATTAGCCAATTATCTGGCATCCTGAGGCTTAAATTCTCAACTTCAACTTTTAATATATTTTTTTGAGCGTAGGTTATATTCGCTGATATAGCAATTAATATAATTATTATTGTGCTTAAAACTCTTTTCATATTATGACTTTGTTTTTTATTTTAAGTTATATCTGCAAATATACTATAAAAAATTTGTTTGCAAGAAAAAATTAGTATTTTTGCAGTCTTAATGTTCGATAAATAGAACTTTAAGTATGTTTACTATAACCATTACAAATTCTATTCTAACATGAATAGAAGGCATTCTAACAAAGTAATAATATGGACAACCAAGATCAAAACACTGTTAATTCAGTTGAAGAAAATGTAGTTAATCCTACAGAACAAGAAGTAAAGGTAGTTGTTGAAGAAACGACAGACCAGACAACAGAAGAACCAATAGAGGCTACAGAAGTAGTTCCAGAGGTGGTTAAAGAAGAAGAGGCTGTGGAAATGACTACAGAAGTGGTTAACGAGGTAATTGCAGAGGAGCTTCCAAAGGAAAGCCCAGAAGTAATTGAAGAAGTAGTTGCAGAGATTGCTACTGAAAAGGTTAAGCACGAAGCTCCAGTACCAACTAAAGAAGAGGCTTCTCGTCATAGTTATTCTGAAGAAATTCTTGCAGTTGACAATGATGATGAATCGGAGGAAGAAACTCATGAATCAGTTGAGGAACTTACCGTTCATTATTCAAAAATGACTCGTGAACAGTTATTGGAAGAAATCAGACCCCTAGTTGATTCTGAAAACATTCAACAAATGAAATTGCGTGCTAGTTTAATTCGCAATTCGTTTAAGGCATTAACAACTGAGGCTATAAACGTGGCTAAAGAAAAGTTCCTTTCTGATGGAGGTCTTGAGGAAGATTTTAAAGTTGAAGAGGATCCAATTATTACTGAGTTCAACAAGTACTACTCGCTTTATAGGGAAAAAAGACAAGCATATTTAGAGCAAAAGGAAAAAACTAAGCTTGAGAATGTTGCTAAAAAGAATGCTATTTTAGACGACTTACGTGAATTACTTAATTCCGAAGAGAGTTTAAAAGATATATACGATAAGTTTAATCTTATTCAAGATAAATGGAAGGTTGTTGGTCAGGTTCCAAGAACAGAGGTTAATGGATTATGGCAAAACTACCATTTCTTAATTGAAAAGTTTTATGATAAAGTTAAGATTAATCGCGAGCTAAGAGATTTGGATCTTAAGCGTAATCTTGATGCTAAAATTGAATTATGTGAAAGAGTTGAGGGTTTAATTTTAGAGACATCTATAAATAAATCATTCAAAGCTCTTCAAGAGATTCACCAACAATGGAAAGAAATTGGAAGTGTTCCAATGGATAAAAACGATGAGATTTGGGAGAGATTCAAAATCGCATCAGATAAAATAAACAAACTCCGTCAAGATTATTACGAGACAATGAAAGTTGAGCTTGAAAGTAATTTACTAGCTAAGGTTGCTCTTTGTGAAAAAGTAGAAGAGGTTGTTAAGAGAAATCATGAGACTCCAAAAGAATGGAATGACTCCACCAATGAGATGAATGATATGCTTAAGCTTTGGAAGACTATTGGTTCTGTTCCTCAAAAAGACAATGAAATTATATGGACTCGTTTCAAATCATGTTTAGATAATTTCTTTGCAGGTAAAAAAGAAGTATTTAACAAGCTAAAAGAAGAACAAGATATTAACTATAACAAGAAGGTTGAGATATGTCTTAAGGCTGAGGCTATTTCTGAAAGAACAGACTGGCGAAATGCAACTCAAGAACTTCTTGGACTTCAAAAAGACTGGAAAGAAATTGGTTATGTTCCTAAGAAATTATCTGATAAATTATGGGGTCGTTTCCGTAGTGCTTGCGATAAGTTCTTTGAAAATAAATCTGCTTTCTATGTAGAGAATCGTGCTAAGGAAACAGAGAACCTTGCAAAGAAAGAAGAGCTAATTAAACATGTTATAGAATTCCAATTTGGAGACAATAAGGAAGAGAACCTTAATGCAATAAAAGACTTCCAACGTCAGTGGTCAGAAATACAATATGTGCCTTTGTCAGAAAAAGAACGTCTTCAAAAAGAGTTTAGAGGTGCAATTAATGCTCATTTTGCAAAACTTGAAATTGATGTTCGTGAATTCCAACTTAACACCTACAAAGAAAGAGTTTTCAATACAGGTGGTGATGATAGAGGGGTTTCAAAAGAAAGAAGATTCTTACAAGACAAGATTCAAAAGCTTAAGGAAGATGTAAACTTATGGGAAAACAATCTTGGATTCTTAGCAAACTCTAAACAAGCAGATATTTTAAAAAGTGAGTTTGAGAAGAAAATGGAGAATGCAAGAAAAGAAATTGCTTTAAATGAGGCTAAATTAAAAATGATTGACAGCTCAAATGAGGCTGAATCAAAATAAATTAGCTAAATCTATTGTAGATTAAATAATTATTTATACCTTTGCTCTCTGAAATTTAATAGAAATAATAACTAAACCCGTTTAAATCAATGGATAAACGGTAAAAAAAGTAAATATGAAAAAAGATATTCATCCAACGAGTTATCGTCTTTGTGCTTTCAAGGACATGTCTAACGACGAAGTGTTTGTAACAAAATCATGCGCTAACACAAAAGATCAAATTGAGATTGATGGTGTTCAATACCCTTTAATCAAAATGGAAATCTCTAACACATCTCACCCTTTCTTCACTGGTAAGGTTAAGCTTGTGGATACTGCAGGTCGTGTTGATAAGTTTATGAACAAATACAAAAACCGCAAAGAAGTAAAATAACATACTAATTATATGTATTTTAAAAGAGTTCTATCGTCATCGGTAGAACTCTTTTGTTTTAAATCGTATTTTATTTAACTATGTCATACGTTTATATGAAACAAAATGCATATATTTGCGTTGTAATACTTAATATAATCAAAACACATTTTCATCATGAGTTACATACTATTTGACGACGTTTCAAGGAAATCATTAAAGCCTTTAACTTATATCCGACCTGTTTGTGATATCCGTATTGGGATACTTACAATTAGAGAGAAATGGGAAAAATACTTAGGAGAGAAAACCTCTACACTTACTGAGGAATATCTTTCTTCTAAATATCCTATTGAATTTGCAGATTCAATGACTTTAATCAATGGATCGGTATGTCCTACTCCAAAACTCGTTGAGGCAATTAAAAACCTATCTTTCAATCAAGTTTTAATTTGCAATGATAATATTATTGCAATGACCAAAACAAGAGAAGACTTCCTTTCTGAAAGTGAAGACACTTTAAAGGTTGATTATGAACAAGACTTCATTAAGGTTAATCATCTTTGGGATTTCTCCGTTCACAATGAAAGAGCAATTAATGATGACTTCGAATTAATTACTAAAGGTCGTGTTTCACAAAAACTAAGCTCCACTAACACTCTTATTGGGGAAGAAAACATATTCGTTGAAGAAGGTGCTTATGTTGAATGTTCTTGTTTAAATGCTAGCAAAGGTCCAATTTATATTGGAAAAGATGCCGAGATTATGGAAGGATGTGTTGTAAGGGGTCCTTTTGCTATGTGTGAGAACTCTGTTTTGAAACTTAATGCTAAAATATACGGACCAACTACGCTTGGACCTTATTCAAAAGTTGGTGGCGAATTAGACCATGTTGTCATATTTGGCTACTCAAATAAAGCTCATGATGGATTTATCGGAAATTCTGTCATAGGAGAATGGTGTAATATTGGAGCTGACACAAATGCTTCTAACCTCAAAAACACCTATGAAGACGTAAGGATATGGGACATAGAGAAACATACATTTATTAATTCAGGACAAACTTTCTTTGGTACAATATTTGGAGACCATTCTAAGTGTGGGATTAATGTAATGTTTAATACAGGAACCGTAGTTGGAATAAGCTCTAACATATACGGAGCAGGTTACCAACGCAACTTCATCCCTTCTTTTGCTTGGGGAGGTACAAATGTAGGACTAAAACTATATGAACTTGACAAAGCACTTGAAGTTAGTGAAAAAATGATGGCAAGAAGAAACATGGTAATGACTGAAGATGATAAAAAAATACTACACCACATATTTAATCAAACTTTAAAAAACAAGAAGCTTAGATAAATGATGTACGACGAAACAATGATTGAATTCTCTAAATTGATTGCAGGGGAGCCTGAATTCATCCCATTATTAACTGACGATGACACACAAGATTTTGGAATCAAAGAACTACCTTCAGAACTACTTATATTACCATTAAGAGGCAATGTATTTTTCCCTAGTGTTGTGATGCCTATTACAGCAGGAAGGGATAAATCAATACAACTAATTAAAGAAGCATATAAGAAAAAGTTAATAGTTGGTGTTGTTGCTCAAAAGAATGATGTGGACGATCCAAATTATGATGATTTACATAAAATAGGAACTGTTGCTCGAATAGTTAGGACATTAAATATGCCTGACGGAACAACTATGGTTATAATTCAAGGAATAGATAGGTTTCGTTTAGATGGACTTACAAATACCGAACCTTTTTGGACTGGAAATGCAAGCCTATATCACGATGAGGCAAAGAACATTCCTAAGAATGCTAATGCACTTGTTGCTGCAATGAAGGATGTGTATTTGAAACTAATTAAACTAACTCCTAACCTACCAACAGACCTTACTTTTGCTATTCAAAATATAGATAATCCTTATTTCTTATTGAATTATATTTCTGCTCATATTGATGTATCTCTTGAGGAGAAACAAAAACTATTGGAAATTAACGATTTCACAAGAAGAGCAACAAAGGTACTTTCAATATTGAGTAAGAATGTCCAAATGCAAGAAGTTAAGTTGCAGATACAAAAGAAAGTATCTACAGATCTTGACAAGCAACAAAGAGATTATTTCTTAAATCAACAATTAAAAACAATTCAAGAAGAACTTGGCTCCAACCCTACCGAGCAAGCTGTTAATGAACTAACAGAAAAAGCAAGGCTAAAGCATTGGAGCAAAGAAATAGAAACTGCTTTTTTCAAAGAACTTACTAAACTAGAAAGGATGCATAGTAGTGCACCTGACTACTCTATTCATTTGAACTATTTGAACTTTATGGTTGAACTTCCTTGGCATGAATACACGGTTGACAACTTTGATTTAAATAAGGCAATGAAGATATTGGACTCTGACCATTATGGATTAGAAAAAGTTAAGGAAAGAATCATTGAATACCTTGCTGTAATTAAACTTAAAGGGGATATGAAATCGCCAATACTTTGTTTGGTTGGACCTCCTGGTGTTGGTAAAACATCATTAGGAAAATCAGTTGCAAAAGCTATTGGAAGGAACTATATTCGTATGGCATTGGGTGGTTTAAATGATGAGAGTGAGATAAGAGGTCATAGAAAGACCTATATTGGTGCTATGCCAGGAAGAATACTAAAATCAATTAATAAGGCTAAATCTTCAAACCCTGTTTTCGTGCTTGATGAGATTGACAAGGTTTCAGGAATGACTGTTAATGGGGACCCTTCTGCTGCCATGTTAGAGGTTTTAGACCCAGAACAAAATACTGCTTTTTACGACAATTACCTTGATTTGGAATACGACCTTTCAAGGGTTATGTTTGTGGCAACAGCAAACTCATTAAATTCTATTCAACCAGCTCTTATAGATAGAATGGAAATAATTAATATTCCAGGATATATAGTTGAAGAGAAACTACAAATTGCTAAAAAACATTTAATTCCTAAGCAACTCAAAGAGCATGGGATGAAGAAATTGCATATAAACATTCCAGATAGTGTTCTCTTAAAAGTAATTAATGAATATACACGTGAGTCTGGAGTTAGACATTTAGAAAAGAATATAGCAAAATTAGTTCGCTACCGTGCAGTTCAATTAGCTAAAGAAGAAGAATATTCAAAAACAATAAAGATAGACCAGCTACATAAGATACTGGGACTTCCTACATCAGAACATGATATGCATCTTGAAGAAGATACTGTTGGCGTTGTAACAGGACTTGCTTGGACTCAGGTCGGAGGAGAAATATTATTTATTGAAGCAAGTATTAGTAAAGGAAAAGGAATCCTAACTATGACGGGCAATCTTGGTGAGGTAATGAAAGAGTCTGCTACATTGGCTTACGAATATTTGAAAGCTCACTCACAAGAACTAAATATAGATTCTAAGATATTTGAAGACGTTAATCTTCATATTCACGTTCCAGAGGGAGCAACTCCTAAGGATGGTCCATCAGCAGGCGTAACAATGTTCTCTGCAATGGTAAGTATCTTCTCTAATAAGAAAGTAAAATCTAATTTTGCTATGACAGGTGAAATAACTCTTAGAGGAAAAGTTTTACCAGTTGGAGGAATTAAAGAAAAGATACTTGCTGCTAAACGTTCCAATATTACCGACATTGTTATATCAGAACAAAACAAAAAGGATATAGAGGATATATCAGAAAAATACTTAGAAGGAATAACATTCCATTATGTTAAGAACATGATTGAAGTGCCAAATTTAGTTTTAGTTAAATAAAAACAGTACGATAATGAGCAATGCAATATTAGTAATAGGTATTTTAATACTTGTTGCGGTTCTTTTTTTTGGATATACAGCATTAGCGAAGAAATATCTAAATGAAGAAAAAGAAGAAAAAGAGGGCAAACCTAAAGTTAAAGACTTAGTGAGCCTTTCGAAAAGAGGAAGCATTTTGTTTTATATTTTTTTAATCCTACTCTTTATATTTTTCCTTGTTATGTATATAATGTGGAAACTACAATAAAACCAATATCATGTCACTAGAAGAAATAAGGAAAGACTTTCCAATTCTTAATGAAAAGGTAAATAATAAGCCACTGGTTTACTTAGATAACGCTGCGACAACTCAAAAGCCTATCCAAGTAATAGATGCAATGATGAATTATTATCTTCATCTTAATTCAAATGTTCATCGTGGTGTTCATACCCTTAGTCAAAAAGCAACTAATGAGTTTGAATTAGCAAGAAAGACTGTTCAAGAATTCATTTCTGCAAAAGAACAGGAAGAAATCATATTTACAAGAGGCACAACTGAAAGCATTAATTTAGTTGCATCTTCTTTTTGCGAGAAATTCCTAAACCAAGGTGATGAGATTATTATTTCAGAACTTGAACACCATTCAAATATTGTTCCTTGGCAACTAGCTAAAGAAAAGCATAAATTCAAAATCAAAGTACTGCCTTTTAAAGACAATGGAGAATTAGACCTTGAAGTCTTTAAAACCTTATTAAATAGCAAAACAAAACTGGTTAGTGTATCTCATGTTTCAAATGCATTGGGAACAATTAATCCTGTTAAGGAAATAATAGAACTTGCACATAAACAAGGTGTGCCTGTTTTGATTGATGGAGCTCAAGGTGTGCCTCACTTCAAAATAGATGTTCAAGATTTAGATTGTGATTTCTATGTTTTCTCTGGTCATAAGATGTATGCTCCAATGGGTATTGGGGTACTTTATGGCAAAAGAGAGTATCTTGATATTATGCCACCTTATCATGGGGGAGGAGAAATGATTAAAGAAGTATCGTTTGAGGGTACAACATTTAACGATTTACCTTATAAGTTTGAAGCAGGAACTCCTTCTGTTTCTGATGTGCTTGGACTTAAAGCTGCAATTGACTACATGAACGAAATAGGCTTTGACTTTATTGAAAAGCATGAAGAATTCCTTATGGAATATACCACCAAGAGATTATTGGAAATAGAAGATTTGAAAATATATGGAACATCCAAACATAAGGCTGGCGGTATATCCTTTAATCTAAAAGATGTTCATCCTTTCGATGTTGGGACTCTACTCGACCAATTAGGAATTGCAATTAGAACAGGTCATCACTGTGCTCAAACAGTAATGCAACACTACGGCATTGTAGGCACAGCAAGAGTTTCTTTTGGAATTTACAACACAAAAGAAGAGATTGACTACTTCATTGAATCCCTTAAGAAAGTAAAAACTATGCTATCTTAATTCTTTTTACAAATTATATAAGTAGAAAGACCAGGTAGTTTTATCCCTATTTTCGAAAGACCCTTTGTTGTATAGTAATCTATAAGTAGAATTGACTTATACAGATTAGTCATACTTTTCCCTTTATCCCAATTCCCAATTCCTTCTACAGATTCTTTGTTGGTTGGTTTCTCTATTGTTTTTTGAATAATACGTGGAAGAAGTAATGAGAAAAAGAAATAACCAGCTTTGACTTCCCTTAGTCCAGCTTGTGCTATATGTTCATGTAACATGCTTTTGGTATACCTTCTATAATGTCCTAGCCATGTATCGTGATTGCAAAACAAACCATTAAAGGCAGGAACAGTAATTAGGAATAAGGTGTCATTATCAATATATGGTAAACTAAGAACTTGTTTTAGAAAATCAATATCATTTTCAATATGTTCAATAACATCTAATAGAAAGATTAGATTAGCCTTATCATTTCCCAAAGAAACATCATTTACATCCTTATAATAGTGAATAGGACAAGACTTATATTCTTGTTTTAAGCCATCTATTATTTCATCAGTAAAAGCAATATCGACAGCATAAGGCTGAAAGTTTGGGTAGGCTTTGCAGAACTCACTGATAAAATAAACATCACCACAACCAATATCTAAAACATTCATCTTACCCTTTTTATCTTTAATATAAGGATTCAATAAATCTTTTACTACCTCTAACCTAGCCATTTCCCAAGGGTGATTTCTCTTTTCATTATCCTTTGTCTTAACATTAAATTCCTTTATATCCATTTCGTCTTATTTTATTATATTATCTACTAAGCCTTATTTATAATATTAAAATTATACCTTGCCCCAGAACTTCCTCAAGAACCATTCTGCTGCAAATAAAGATATTATTAAAAACAAATCCCACCACATATCAATTAACCTTTTATTGGTTATAGTTTGGTTTACAATTGGTTTAATGTCGTCTCTTTTTTCAATTAGGTCTTTAAGCCTTTCTATATCATTTGGATAAATCATTTCTGCTGATGTTCTCTCGGAGATATTAAAAAGAAGATTATGGTTAGCCACAAGATCAATTTGTTCTAGGTTTTGGGAAGAAACATAAAAAACCCCTTGCACTTGTAGGGCTTTACCACCATAATTTGTTGTTGTAATATAATTGTACTCTCCTGCTGGAAATGCTCCTAGATTTAAAAGATATGAATTGGAAGTCCGAGAAAAGACATAAGGATATTTCTTCTTATCCTGATTCGTTATCGTAATCTTAACCTCAGGCTCATTTACTAACTCATAGCTTTCATTATATAGCTCTGCATCCAAAACAATAGGTTGGTTCTCTGCAAAGACCTTATCGCAAATAACCCTAAACCTACTTTTGTCTATTTTAGTAGCAAGATATTGAACAGACTTATGAATAATTTCATTTACTTGGTCGTGAGTTTGGTTGATAAGATAGTTCTGCAATCTCCATCGCCAAATCCCCTCTCCTACTATAATTCCATATCTTGTAGAATTATCATTAGTAAATGCAATTAAAGGATAATCTGTTTGAACAATACCAATGTTTTGGAAAGCTAAGCTTTGTGTTAGAGGAGATACTTGATATCTTCCAAACGGAGGTTGAAGTGGTGGAAACCTATTAAGAAGGTTCTCTGTTTCTTTTGAAACACTAAATAAGGTGAAGTTATTGTTAAAAATAGATGTTGCCGAGTTCTGTGTGGTTTTATTCCCTGTAATGTTGAGCCCTATGGAAAGTGAATTAAGATAAGGCATATTGGTTTGTGAGCCAATAATAAATAGGATTGGGATATTCTCGTCTTTTAGTTTTTGAATTGCTTTAAGATGTTGTGGGTTTGAGGATGGAATCTGATGCAAAACAGCAATATTATATTCCGAAAATGAAGCTGGCAATTCATTAAAAAGAAAGGACTTAACCTCGTAGTTTTCGTTTTCTTCTATCGACTGTTTTATTGCAGACAAATCAGGATGAGGAGAGTTTCCCACAAGCAAAACTTTCTGCCTTCCATCAAGGACTTCAATAAAAATGTCTTTGGTATCACTAATAACGGTTTTCCCATTTTCAGTTGTCTCTAAGCTGATTTTATATCTTTGTAATCCTACCTTATCTGCCAGAAAACTAGTCTCAAAGTTCTTATAAAAAGTATCATTATCAACATCAAACCTTTCTTCAAACAAAGTTCTTCCGTCCTTAGTAATCCTAATAATAGACCTACTTCCCTTTGCTTTTTTGGCTAAGGCCGTTATCTCAATAGGGAACTTGTTATTCAAGTACGCAAATCGATTATTCCTAACACTTCCTATTGAAAGGTCTTTATTAATTGTAGTATCGCCCATTGCAACAGTAAAAATAGGGATTTGAAGATTCTCTACAATACTTAAGGGGTTCATTCCTTGATTAATTATCCCATCTGTTATTAAGACAATTCCTGAAAGGTTTAAATTTATATATTTCTCTTCTATTTTCTCAATTACACTTGAGATATCAGTCGCATAATCCTCCCATTTGATTGACTTAATCTCATTATTATTAATTTCTCTAACGTCATTTCCAAATAAAACAGTCTTAACTTCAAAGTCTTTTTCTAATGACTCAGATAACTTTTCAAGACCTTTTAAATATTCGTTTTTATAGAAAGGAGAATATTTAGTCATCAAGATTGAAGATGAGTTATCTTGAGCTAAAATAATTAGTGGCTTTTTTATTACGGTTTTCTTCTGCTTAATGAAGGGAGAAACAATAAGAAAAAGAGATAAAAGCAAAGCAAGGAAACGAATAGAAGAAAGCAAAACGGATTGTGTTTTGGAAAAAAACTTTCTCTTTGGATAAAAATAAAGAACAAAGCTCCCAAGAACTGCTATCAAAACTAAGGGAATTAGCCACCAAGGGGAATATTCTATAAACATATTATTTTTCTATTTATTTTTTTAGTTATTCTTGTTGTTTAGTTATAGGCTAAACCATACCTCGCTCTTTCTTAATTGTTTCATAAGCATTATTAACTGCTTGAAACTTTTCTTTTGCAGCTTTTTTAGCATCCTCACCAAGTGATTCAACCTTATCAGGATGATACTTAACTGCCATTTTTCTATAAGCTTTCTTAATTTCTTGCTCCGATGTAGTTTTGTCAATTTGCAGAATCGTATAAGCAGAATCGGTTGAAGTAAAATACATAGCTTCAATTGTCTTATAATCTGCATCATTAAGCCCAAGAAGTTGAGCAATATTACGAATCGTTCTTTTTTCAACCTCTGAACAAGAATCATCTGCATTTGCAATACCAAACAAATAATGAAGAAGTTGAAGACGTGAAGCATAATTCATTGAATATCTTATCTGAATTGTAGCCTCTCTAAGGTCAACATCCTTTTGAAGAAGCTCCTGAAGAATTGCCATTCTATTATTTGCATGATCAGGTCCAAAGTTACGGTTGAAGAAATCCTTAACAAACTCAAGCTCACTTCTCATAACCTTTCCATCAGAACGCATCACAGCAGAGGCAAGCACCAAAAGGCTTACCGAGAAATTAGCTTCCCTCTTTGGAGCAACGTCATATTCCTTAGTTATTGATCTTTCAAGAAGACTACCTGCTGCATACCCAATAAGTCCTCCCCATATTCCACCACCAAAAATAAAACCCAATAATCCAGCAATCCATTTAATAAAACTCATATTCAGAAAATTTAATTGATTGCAAAGATAGTTAATTTTAATAATTTGTTTTGATGATACAGCATATAAACTTAGATTAGTAAATGGAAACGCAGATTCAAGCTATTCCTTAGTGCAACATTTCTTTGCAAAGCAATAATCAGCCCTTAGTTTCTTTGATCAAAAAAACTCCTTATCTCCACGCCCCAAACACA
>DUQY01000160.1 GCA_012837565.1 Bacteroidales bacterium
AAGCCTTTGATTAGTTTTGACTCCAAGGTTTTTTGGTTTATCTCTTTTAGGTCAACTCCTCCTTGGGTAACGATTGCTTGTTCAAAACCAAAGTCGCCTATGATTTCAAATTGACAGTGTTTTAGGAAGGCTAAGATTTCTTTTCTTTCTTGTGAGGTAACGAAACTTGCTTTTTTTCGAGGGTCTAATGCTGTTTGATAGATTGCAAGATAGATTAACTCGTGTGGAAGGAATGCTCTAAGGACTGACCTTAGGTCTTCTTTTCCTCTAATGTTTAGTTCGCTTAGGAGTTTCTCATCAAGCTCTTGCTCTGATAGTGCTGTCTTGAAATCTATGTTTAGGAATAGTCTTTCGCCTTGGGATAATAATCTTGCGATTTGTCTGCTAAGGGTTATGATGATTGGGCCCTCTACTCCATTTTCACGAAAGGTTAGCTCGCCAAACTCTTGGCATACTTTCTTTCCTGATTCAAGGGTTATGGTTGCATTAACGTTTCTTACGCCAAAGCCTATTATTGATGGGTCTATTCGTTCTCCGTTATAATGTTTTAGTTTAAGCCCTACAAGTGAAGGAAGGGTTGGGATGATATTATGTCCTACTTCTTTTGCAAGCCTTACGCCATCTCCTTGGCTTCCTGTTAGTGGGTAGCTTTCTCCTCCTGCTGCAAGGATTACTTTAGGAGATTTAAATATTTGTGGTTTATAGCCTTTGGTTTGAACTCCTACGATTTTTCCCTCTTCAACAATTAGTTTAGTTACTTCTGTATCTTTTAATATTCTACAATCGGAATCTTCCAATTCATTTATCATTGCCAAGAAAACATCTTGTGCCTTTCCTGATTGTGGGAATATCCTTCCGCCTCTTTCTTCAACGGTCTTTACTCCTAAGTCTCCGAAAAATGTAACGACATCTTTGGTAAAAAACTTATTGAATGAAGGGTAGAGAAATCTTGGTTCTGAGCCGCAGTGTTTAAGAAAGTCTTTAAGGGGTAGAGTATTTGTTAGATTACAACGTCCTTTTCCTGTTATGCGAAGCTTTCTTCCTGCTTGCGACATCTTCTCTATTAATAGTACTCTTTGTCCTTGACGTGTTGCTACTATTGCTGAAATGAGTCCTGATGCTCCTGCTCCTATTATTATTAAATCGTACATAGTCTTGAATGAAAAAGTAAAAGGTAAAAACTAAAAGGGAGAGTCTCTATGAAACTTTTACCTCTTAGTTTTTACCTCTTAGCTAATAAATTATTTATTGTCGTAACCGAAACGTCTTAGTGAGTTATCGTTATTTCTCCAGTCTTTTAGTACTTTGACATGAATTTCTAAGAAGCATTTCTTTCCAGTAAACTCTTCTATATCTAGTCTTGCCTCTGTACCTACTTTCTTTAACATTGAGCCTTTATGTCCAATCATTATTCCTTTTTGACTGTCTCTCTCAACATAAATCACGGTGGATATCTTATTGATATTGTTTTCTTCCTTAAACGTTTCAACAACTACTTCACAAGAATATGGTATTTCCTTTTGGTAGTACATTAATATCTTTTCACGTATTATTTCCGAAACAAAGAAACGCATTGACTTGTCGGTTAGCTCGTCTTTTGGAAAATAAGGAGGACTTTCTGGAAGTAGTTCTAATATCTTATTGAAGACTACATCAAGGTTGAAGTTTTCAGTAGCAGAGGTAGGAATAATTATGGCACGAGGTATTTCTGTTTGCCAATATGCTACTTTTTCTTCAACTTCTACTTGGTTTGAAAGGTCTATCTTATTTATTAATAGTATTACAGGAATTTCAGAATTGATTACCTTATCTAAGGTGTCGTGATTCTTTAAAGTTTCTCCTACTTCTGTAACTAAGAGGAATAAATCTGCATCTTGTAGGGCTAAATTTACAAAATGCATCATAGATTCATGGAGCTTATAATGAGGGTTTACAATTCCAGGAGTGTCTGAAAAGACTATCTGGAAGTCGTCTCCATTTAAGAGTCCCATGATTCTATGACGTGTTGTTTGCGATTTGGAGGTTATGATAGAAAGTTTCTCACCTACTAACGCATTCATTAAGGTTGATTTCCCTACATTAGGGTTACCAATTATATTTACAAATCCGGCTTTATGCAATTTATTTTTTTATTTTGTTTGGTCTTGAACCATTTTTGTGAACTCATCAACCGTTACTGACTTTTCTTCAACTTTAAGATTGTCTCTTAGAGTTTGAGTTAGCTTTTGGTCGTAAAGATAATCGTATACTTGTTTTGTTTGATCTTGATTTTTCATCATATTTTCAGAAACGCTTTCCATTGCCTCAAGTCTTTGCTTTGTTTCTTCTTCGGTTTCATTTTCTCCCTCTGGGAAGTAGTTACCTAAAAGAGCTTCTTTGAAATATGTTTTAACTTCGTCTTTAGTTACTTCTAAAGAGAACTTTTCTAGAAGTTTAGTCTCAATTAGCTGCCATTTCAAACTATCTCTATACATTTCGTATTCTGCCTCTACTTGCTCCATTGTTAGTTTTTCTTGACTGTTTGAAACTAACCAACGTTTCATAAACTCATCTGGAAGTTCAAAGTTCGCTCCTTTTACTATCTTTTGTGTTGCTTCGTTAGTGAAGAAACGATCTGATTCTCTTCTATATGTTTCTGAAAGGTCTTTTGTTGCTCTTTTGCGGAAGTCTTCAAGGGTTGCTATTCCTTCTGCTTTATATGCTTTTTCAAATAATTCTTCATTTAATTCGTGAAGAGCTATTCTATTAATTGATGAGATAACGAATTTAAAGTTAGTGTTGAGATCTTTTGCGTCTTCTTTGTCCATTTTAAGCATCGCTGCTCTGTCTGTTTCGTTAGGGAAAGCTTTTGCAATATCGAAAATAACTTCAGCATCTTTTTCTTTACCTATAAATAGGCTTTGGATTTCTTTGTCAGCAATCATATTAACTGATAATGAAGTTGTAGACAGTGCTCCATCTTCTTTAATGTTTCCGTCTTTGTCAAGTTCTGAAAGTTCTCCATAAACTAAATCATTTTCTTCCACTTTTTCAGGAGAAGAGAATTGACCAAAACGTCTTTGAAGGTCTTCAACAAACTTATCTAACATATCATCAGATGGTACTATATTATAATAAGTTTCTTCAATCTTATCTAAATTAAGTTCAAATTCTGGTTGAAGTGCTATATCGAAATAGAAAGTAAATTCTTTTTGAGTTTCCCAATCAATTTTAGTTTTCTCATCGTTAGCTAATGGATAACCCATTATTTGTATTTTCTCTTTATCTAAGAACTCATACATTGCTTCTGACATTCCTTTTTCAATAATATCAGCCCTAACAGGTAGCTCATACATTTTCTTAATCATCCCCATTGGAACTTGTCCAGGACGGAAGCCAGGAACATTTGCTTTACGACGGTGAGTCTTCAATTGCTCATCTAGCTTTTGAGCATAATCTTCTTCACTAATATTTATTGTTAAAACTGCTGTTAAATCTCCAGTATTTTCTTTAGTTACTTTCATTTTAAATATCTATTTTTCTATTTATTATTATTATTATAAACGGGGGTGCAAAGTTACAATAATTTTCAGTATTATCTAATTTTCAATCTAAATTAGAAGCCAATACCATAACTTTTTATCGTCATCTCAAAGGCTTCTGACCATTGAGTATATCCTTTTTTAATATGAAGTCGGCGAGAAGAAAAAATGCCTGTTCCATTTTCTATATTGCTATATAAGGGTTTTTCGGTCAAAGATACTAATGGTGCATTATTATCAATGTATTCTTTTAAACTCTTACCAGAGCCATAAACATAAACCTCAAAACTAGGAGAATCATTCATAAAAGAACGAACAGCATATCCTCTATCCGAAATCTTATTTTTAAGTTGGAAAAGAAAATCTGTTTCAAAAATCTTATATTCTAGTGTTTTATCTGTATCTGTAAATGGATTTATAATGGAACTTGAACTAATATTCACATAAGAAGGTATTCCGTTTTCCATAAAATTAAATCTAATGGAAGGTTGGAAAGAACGTGCAATTTCACCTTTTATAGGAGAGATAGCACTTACCCATTTACAAGTTAAGATATTTGCATTATAGGTTGCATTATAGTTAAAGCCAAAAACAAATCCAGAAGGACTTGTTACCTTATAGTTGGAAACAAGCCTAGTATTTGCTGTAGTTATATTCCCTGTCTTTAGATTTTTTACTAAAAGATAATACGTAAATTCAGGATTAAGTTTTGTTGTGCTATAATAAATTGGTGCAATTTCTGAGTAAAAGTCTCCACTATCGGGCTTGGAATAGTTTTCGGTATAGTTAAAATGAATCGTTTGTTTGGCTTTTGTTGTATCCCAACCAGAAGTTTCCCAATCGTAGAAGCCATAAATACTAACCTCTATATCTTCTTGCTTATAATATATTGAATCTTTTTCTCTTGCAAATTGAATATAGTTACCGTCTCCAAGAAAACATTTTTGAACTCTAATGAAGTTAGTATCGGCGTCTTGGTCTAAGATCCCATAAACTATCGTGGTTTCTTTCCAGTCTCCATTAGGGTTAAATTCAACCTCACAAGAAACAAAAACAATAAGACTTGCTATAAAAAGAAGAATGATAATAAGTTTCTCTTTCATGGATTAAACATTTAAAAGTGAACTGCAAAGGTATTAAATAATTTGTTTTCTCACAATATTATTTGTTGAAGTTAATAAAAGCAGTAAATTTGCAATTGAATTAATTATAAGATAGACTCTTATACTTTTAAATGATAATAAATAAAATCAATGAGATATTGTAAAGACTTTATAGTCGTAGAAAACGAAACAATTACTTCAACCCTTTTTATATTAAAGCTTCAATATCCAGAAACTCTTCCCGAGATTAAGGCAGGGCAATTTGTTGAGATATTGGTTGAGGGAAATAAAGATGTTTTTCTTCGCCGCCCTATTTCAATTCACGATGTTGATATTGAAAGAAATCAAATCTCTCTTCTTGTTCAAATTGTTGGCAAGGGAACAGATCAGCTTTCAAATATTAAGATAGGAGATACTTTAAATCTTATCTTCCCTTTGGGTAATGGATTTACAATTGTTGGCAAGAGGGTTCTTCTTGTTGGAGGTGGCTGTGGTGCTGCTCCCCTACTTTATCTTGCAAGAGTTTTAAAACAAAGGCAAATCAAATCCGACATCCTAATTGGCTGTAAAGACGTTAACCACTTATTTAGCAAAAAAGAATATGAATCACTTTCTAATCTCCATATAGCAACCGAAGATGGTTCTTGTGGACTTAAAGGACTTGTCACCTCTCATAAGATTATGGAAGAAGATTTTGATGCTATATATTGCTGTGGACCTACTCCAATGATGAAGGCTATTTCAAAACATGCAAAGCAAAAGAATATCCCATGCTATGTCTCACTTGAACATAAGATGGCTTGTGGGTTTGGTGTTTGTTTGTGCTGTGTTGTGGAAACAAACATAGGTAACAAAAGGACTTGCGTCACAGGACCTATATTTCTTTCAAGTGATTTAAAAGACTTTTAAGTTAAGACAATGAATAATATAGATAAGAGATTAGAGGTTACCATTAAGGATATGGTATTAAGAAATCCAGTGATGACTGCATCGGGAACATTTGGATATGGATACGATTATGAAGATTTTATGAACCTTGAATCTTTAGGAGGAATTGTTGTTAAGGCTACAACGGGAGCAAACAGAGAGGGAAATGCTTATCCAAGAATGGCTGAAACCAGCTCTGGAATGCTTAATGCTGTTGGTCTTCAAAACAAAGGGGTAGATTATTTCTGCAATACTCTATATAATAAGATTAAGGATATTAATACAAATATGATTGTTAACGTTTCGGGTTCAAGTATTGAAGAATATGTTGAGGTTGCTGAAAAGATTAACGAACTAAAAAACATCCCTGGAATTGAATTAAATATATCTTGTCCTAATGTTAAGCAAGGAGGAATGGCTTTTGGTACTGATCCTAAGATGGCAGCAGAAGTTGTTAAGGCTGTAAGAAGAGCCTATAATAAAACCTTGATTGTAAAACTTAGTCCAAATGTTACAAGTATTGTTGAGATTGCTAAGGCAGTTGAGGGTGAGGGTGCTGATTCTCTATCTCTAATTAATACATTATTTGGAATGGCTGTTGATGCAGAAAAGAGACAACCACTACTTTCAACCGTAACAGGTGGTTTATCGGGCCCAGCAGTTAAACCAGTAGCTCTTCGCTGCGTTTGGCAAGTTGCAAAACAAACCAAATTACCCCTTATTGGAATTGGTGGAATAATGAATGCAACAGATGCAATTGAGTTTATTTTGGTTGGAGCAACAGCAATTGAAGTTGGAACTGCAAACTTTATTAATCCTGCTATTAGCCAAGAAATTGTTTATGGAATATCCGAATACTTAGACCGTCATAATATCAAAAACATTTCGGATATTAGAGGTATAATATAAACTTTATCTAAAAGACAATCTATTTACTACTCTATTTAATTAAACCCTTAACTAAGGATGAGAATTCTTTTATATCTTGCTTTGATATTAAGAAATCAGAGAATCTGGTATTAGTCCATTTCTTGAAATAATAATATTCAACGGAGAACGAAACACTATAAGATATTACAGTAGTAATTGCCGCACCCCATATTCCGTAAATAGGAACTAACCAAAAACCAAATACACCTGTTGAAATCAGACCTACTAAGGAGGCAGATGTTGCAATGGTAAAGTTACCCTTTGAAGCAAAATGCTGAGTGAAAGTACTTGATATGCTTAATAATAATATACCGACTGAAAGAATTTGTATCACCTGCCTAATATCTGCAAACTCTTGTCCAAAAAGAAAAACATAAACCTCCTTTGAAAGAAAAGAGAAGAACACCAGAGCGAGAACTGTAAATATTATATTAACCTTTGTCATCAAGACTGAAATCCTTTTTGCATAAACCTCATCTTCAATATTAGATAGCTTGGAGTATTGAACCAGTGCAAGACTTACTCCAAACATCAATACTGCTTCCGATATGCTTATCCCGTTTGAGAAAACTCCTAAGGCCTTATTTCCACAGTAAAACGCTATTAAGTAGAAGGATAGTCTTGCATTCATTTGTTGAGAAATGCTACCCACTTGCTTAATTGCACCTAAACGAAATAGCTTTTTGAGCATTTGTAAGAAGTCTTTTAGAATAGGTAGTTTTAGGTTTCTATACTCATCTCTTAGAAGGTAGATTCCAAAAAACAAACTTATTGAATAGCCTACTAACAATGAAATAACATAAACATAGGAATTATCAAACCTATCGAATAGAAACAATGAAAACAGGAATAGTATTGATATAAGCTGTGATGATAGCTTAAGGTTATTAGCCTGCCTGACTTTCTCTTTTCCAATCAGAACAAAGGTATTGACTTCTGTTATTGAGGCAAGAAATGCTATAATAAACAATTCAAGAGGGTATAAGACTAGGATGTTTGGCAAGAAAATAAAGACTAAAAACAAAGCTGATATAGATAGGATAATCCAAGTAATTGCAGGGAAGAAAAGATCGGAAAACTTATGCCTAGGAGTTAAATAAATTAGGGTAGAATTACCAATAAGGGTTGCAAAAAGCATTAAGATAACAATATTGAAAAGGAATATAGACTGCTCTCCTTTTCCCTCTGCACCAATAGATTGACTTATTAGAATTATGGTAAGAAAGCCAATTATAGAAGAAACAATCTTTGTTAAAAATGTATGTAGTATTTTCTTTATCAATTCTGCCTATTTTGCTGGCAAAGATATAGGTATATCTTCAATTATTAAAATTAATACAGAATATTTTGTTAGTAATGAAAAAACTACCTATCTTTGCAAACCTAAATAACTAGACGGTATGCGTAGCTCAGTTGGTTAGAGTAGTGGTTTGTGGTTCCATTGGTCGTGGGTTCGAATCCCATCGCGTACCCTTTTTTAGGTTAATAGAAAAAAAAGAGATTTCCTGTTGTCAGTGAAATCTCTTTTGTTTTAAATCCGGTTGAACTAATATCGATATATTGCGGCAAGACCCGTATCGGAGGGCATCTTGTTTTTTGGCATAACCATTACCTCTCCTCCCATCTTAATGACTAATTCTCCCATATCATCAAGCAGGTCATCTACTTTCGGATTTGTCAAATCTTTTTTCTTTGTTTCACCACTCACATAATCGGTTATCTTAATTGGGATTATACGATCGGCTTCAATAATTAGAGTGTCCACTCTCCCTTCAACAGCAGCCTTAGCTACTTCCCTATAATCATCACTCCCTTTTCCATCTGCACTTGCTTGCTCAAATCTATCAATCAAACTATCAAGCCTTTGGTTATATTCAGGTTCCATTATATCCCAAGCCATATCTACCAATTTATCTTTTGAAATTGATGAAGGATCAATTGAAATAGTATTAGATAATAGTAATGGATTCTTATTTACCTTGTTAAATAGGTTGTGATGTTCAGGTAAAGCAACTAATATAAGAGGCCAGCCAGAAGGTTTTGAATAGTGATCGTGAACTGCTTGCGCAACCATTCGAAAATACCTTTCTGAATCCTTTTCTGTTTCCTCATTCTTGTCCCCATGACCATGGTACATTGGAGTGCTTCCTCCACCAATACCACCATAGGTTCCAAAGGTTAGGTTTTTATCGGTTATTTTATCTCCTAATGCTTCAGTTATGGTCCTAGGCATATCATCACTGAGTTCAATTTCGGTAAGTGAGTCCCTATTTCCTTCAAAGAGAATAAAATCGTGTAGGCTCAAACCTAAGACATGATAATGGTCAAGTGATTGGGAAAGCTTACGTAATGGCTTGGTATGAAAACTATCGGCTACTATTACCAATTCCTCAACCGCTTGGTTCAATCCTACAACTTTAAATAATCCTTTGGCGCTAAAAGCTGCCAGCCCTGCAAAACCTTTATTCCATATAGTATTATCATTAGAAAGATCTTTTATGGGATTAATAAATTCCCTAACCTCATCCGCTGAATATTTTTGCCTCAACGATTCTTCCATTTCTTTTAATAGATTATTGAAACGAATAATGTTCTGAGGGCTCTCTGAACGATGCTTTTTCATTGGCATATATAGCGAAAGTGACGGAGAGTGTTCGGCTGCCAAAAGCTCTTTAATTAATTCTTTTGTAAGTAGTTCCATAATGTTTATTTTGTTTTATTTAAAAACTTTCTCAACTCACTATTGAATTGATCTGGATTTTCCAAATTGCTTAAATGTCCTGCATTATCAATAATACTAATAGTGGATTCAGCTATCTTTTCATGCATAGAACGAGCTATATCGGGAGGTGTAATCTTGTCTTGCTGACCAACCATAATAAGTACTGGCACCTTTATCTTATGAAGATTAGTACATGTTTCTTGTCGATTAGCCAGGGCATGCAAGGTTTTAAAAATTGATTCTTGGGGTGTTTTGACAATCATTTCTCTTATAAGGCCTATCTCTGCAATTTGTTTTGTAAATGATATTGGAGCAAAAAGCTTTTTCATAGATTCCTCCGCATACTTATCCAATCCTTCTTCCTTTATGTTTTCAATGCTTTCAATTCTTTTTGTCTTTGTTTCTGGGCTATCATCTGCACAGTTTGTATCACATAGAAGCAGAGAAGTAAAACGTTCATGAAAGTTTTGAATGGCATTCAAAGCAATATACCCTCCCATTGAAAAACCGCAAAGAATCGCTCTTTTAATTTGCAGCTTGTCCATAAAACTTATTAGATCACTCACAAAAAGTTCTATCGAATAATCTTTACTCCCTATGTCAGAACTGCCGAACCCCCGAATATCATAAGCAATTACACGGTAGTTCTCCTTTAATTCTTCTATTTGATTATTCCACATAGTTTTATTAAGAGGAAAACCGTGAATAAGAATAATTGTTTCAGCATTAGCTTGCCCTTGGTCAATATAACTAATAGTTTGATTGTCTGAATTTATTATAATTTTATTTTCTGAGTATTTCATAAATTATTAGGTTTTAATTATACAGAGCCTCTTTAGTTTTGAGTGAATCTTTTTATTAATTTTATTTCTAAAAAATCTGCTTGGACAAATTTTAAAAACATTGGCTTATCGGCAAAAAATACATTGCACTTATCGCTAAAGAATACAATAAGACCTTATCTTCCATATAATAACGAACAAACCATCGATTTATTGTTATAAAAGATTAATAGAATTCTTATAATAAAAAGTGAAATAAATATTAAGAAAAGACAGAACTTATACTCAAATTAATGCATCTTTGATTGAGTAAATTCTTTCTTTGTTTTAATTTCGTAGATCTTTGATTCAGCAAATTCTTTCTTTGATTCATTTTACTCAATCTCAACTTAAAGCAACTGCCTGATTTACAAGACTAAATAATTCCTTCTCTAATTAAGTCATGAAGATGGATTACTCCTACATATTTATTGTCCTGATCTACCACTAATAGTTGAGTTATATGATTTTCTTTCATAAGATTAAGAGCTTCAACAGCAAACTTATCCTTTGAAATTGTCTTAGGATTCACTGTCATAATATCCTCTGCCTTTTGATTGTCTGAGGAAAGGCTTTTTGACAACATACGCCTAAGGTCTCCATCTGTTATTACTCCTTTTATCTCTTGGCTTTCAACAACTGCAACACAACCTAAGCGTTTTGAAGTTATTTCAATAAGAGTTTGAGCAAGTGGAGTTTCAAGACTAACTTCTGGCTTTTCGTTGTTTGGATATAGGTCTGATACTTTTAAATATAATCTCTTTCCTAAGGCTCCTCCTGGGTGGTATTTTGCAAAATCCTGAGCTGTGAATCCTCTACATTCCAAAAGACATACCGCTAGGGCATCACCCATAACAAGTTGCGCTGTTGTGGAAGAAGTTGGTGCAAGATTATTTGGACATGCTTCTCTATCAACATATACATTAAGAAAGAAATCCGATTGAATTGCTAACATTGATTGTGGCTCACCTGCAATTGCTATTAATTTGTTTCCTAGATTCTTTATTAAAGGAATTAATACTTTAATTTCTGGAGTGTTTCCGCTTTTCGATATACATATTATTACATCATCTGGCTGTATTATTCCTAAATCTCCGTGAATAGCATCAGCAGCATGCATAAATATTGAAGGAGTACCGGTGGAATTAAAGGTTGAAACTATCTTTGTTGCAATATTTGCACTCTTGCCAATTCCAGTTACTATCACTCTGCCTTTACTTTTGAAAATTAACTCAACAGCCTTAACAAAGTCGTCATTGATGTTATTCTTTAATTTCTCTATTGCTAAAGACTCCTTCTCAATTGTCTGAATTGCAATGCCTTTAATGTCTTCTGCTGTTTTCACGTTCAAAAAAGTTATGTATATTTTGGTATTGTATCGAAAAAAGCAGTAATTTAGCATAATTAAAATATAATAGTGCTTCTTTTTTCGTAGCGACAAAAGTACATAATATATTTGATAATAGAAAAACGAAAGAAACAAAATGGCCCAAAAGCAAATAAAAACAACTGATGTTAACTTACATAGCGAACTTAAAAGAATATTCGGTTTTAATAAATTTAAAGGTAGACAAGAAGAGGTAATCAAAAGCTTACTTGCCGGAAATGACACCTTTGTAATTATGCCTACAGGTGGAGGAAAGTCTTTATGCTATCAACTACCTGCATTAATTCTTCCAGGTTGTGCAATCATTGTATCTCCTTTGATTTCTTTAATGAAAAACCAAGTTGACGCCATTCGTGGATTTGGCTCCATGCGTGGAGTTGCTCACTTCCTTAACTCTTCACTTTCTAAAATGGAAGTAAAGGAGGTAAAGGATGATTTGACAAGTGGGGTAACCAAACTATTATATGTTGCACCTGAAAGCTTAAATAAAGAAGAGAATGCCGAATTCCTTCGTGATATAGATATTTCCTTTTACGCAATTGATGAGGCTCACTGTATTTCGGAATGGGGACACGACTTCCGTCCTGAATATAGGAGGATGAAACCTATTATTGATGCAATTGGTCAGAATGTTCCAATTATTGCATTAACTGCTACCGCAACTCCAAAGGTTCAACAAGATATTATGAAGAACTTGGAGATAAATGATGCCAATGTATTTATCTCTTCTTTCAACCGTCCAAACCTCTATTATGAAATACGCACCAAGCCTAAGAAGGATGTGGATATGAATAGGGAGATAATCCGTTTCATCAAAGAGAATGATGGGAAATCAGGAATTATATATTGTTTAAGCAGAAAAAAGGTTGAGGAACTTGCCGAGACATTAAAACTTAACGGAATTAAGGCTCTTCCCTACCATGCCGGACTTGACGCTGCAACAAGAGCAGAGAACCAAGATAGATTTATCATGGAGAAGTCGGATGTTATAGTTGCTACAATTGCATTTGGAATGGGTATTGATAAGCCAGATGTAAGGTTTGTTATTCACTATGATATGCCAAAGAGTTTGGAGGGATACTACCAAGAAACAGGCCGTTCTGGAAGGGATGACGGAGAGGGGCAATGTATTGCTTTCTACTCAGAACAAGATATTATTAAGTTTGAAAAGTTTTTAAACGACAAGCCAGTTGCAGAAAGGGAGGTAGCACTTCAACTAATGGATGAAACCATTTCTTATGCAGAAAGCTCTGTATGCAGAAGAATTAACTTACTCCATTATTTTGGAGAACATTATGGACAAGATAACTGCGGAGCTTGCGATAATTGTTTAAACCCTAAACCAAGAATTGATGCAACTGAGGATATAGAGATAGTTCTTGAGACCGTTGTTGACATTAAGGAAATACTTAAAGCTATTGATATAGCTAATATCATCACTGGAATTGCTAATGCACAAACAAAGTCTTTTAAAAATCTACCTAATTGGGGAATTGGAGCAGAAAAGAAATTCCTTTATTGGAAAGCTGTAATCCGCCAAGCTCTTATTGAAGGGTTATTGATGAAAGAAATAGAAAACTATGGCATAATTAAGATTACTCAAGAGGGTTATCGTTTCCTTAAGAAATCCTATCCTATTCTTGTTCCAGAGGATCATGATTTTGAAAGCGACCACGAAGATATTGACGCTACAATTATTTCTGGTTCAGATGGAGGAGGTGTTGACAAGGTTTTGTTTAGCATCCTTAAAGACTTACGCAAGAAAATGGCTACCAAAGAAAACCTACCACCATACGTAATTTTTGAGGATAGGTCCTTAGAGGATATGACTATTCAATATCCTATAAAGATGGATGAGATGTGTCAGATTATAGGTGTCGGAGCAAGCAAGGCTCAGAAATATGGCGAACCATTTCTTAATGTTGTTAG
>DUQY01000321.1 GCA_012837565.1 Bacteroidales bacterium
CGGGGCGCTAAGCGTTTCGGGTCATTCGCCAGTTAAGTCAACACATCGTCAGCCGCTTAGTTTTCTAAGCGTTGGTAGCCGTTACATAGCTATCTGATCGCCGGTCGCCGTAGAGGCTTAGCGGTCTATTTCTCGGTTTACTGACCTCCCACCGAGCAGCGGGGAGTGACCTAGGCCATCATCGAGTGATGGGTTAGTCGTTCATCGCGCATGTTTTTAAAGAGCCTTTACAGTGTTTTTGCTGTACGTTCGGGCATAGTATTACCTATGGTATTAGTTGCGGTCAATACCTTAGGTAATATATTTATTTGCTAAGGTATTATTTTGAGTGGAAATCGCGGCCAGGCTTTCTGCAGGCACAAAAAAACCGCCCGGAGGCGGCTTTTAGAGGGTATAAAACTGTGGGCTAGTTTATATTTCTTGTGCCTAATACGCTGTTGGGTTGTCAGCGATATTTATAATGACTTGAAAACCTTCCCAGTCAGCAGGCACTTTACTTTTTACATGCATCCAGCTTTTGCTTAGGCTCAAATGTAGTGCGTACACACCGTCGCCCACGTAAAAAGATGATACTGAATAGCAGTGGCTAGGAATTTGAAGGTGATTTATCAAGTGTTTTGCAGCACTATCAAGATTGCTCGTCTGAGCTTTCTTTCGGCACATTATGACCTCCTACCAAGCTGACCTGAAACTTCTCTAAAATAGAAGATATAGGGATAAAAAAAGTCCTATCTCCTGATTTTGAGCTTGAGTCGCTTCCTCCTGCGAAGAGTAACCCGACAGCGGATTTAGTACCATCTTCATTTGTCTGAACTATCAGGGAGCCTGAGTCGCCACCAGCAGAAAATGATGACTCGTCGGCGCTGTGTATAACCCAGATGTCGTCAAAGAAAACAAGGCCGGAGAAATCATACTGAGATACTGAGTAGGTTATGGCTATTGTTCCCAGAACTCTTCCAATAATCACTCCTACTGTATGGCCTGTTGTTCTTCCAACTTTTTCAACAACTGAGCCGGGCAGAGGATCACATACGGTAACTGGAGTATCAAATTGATCCTGTTGATTCGATGATACAGCATCAGGGTTATCAATTAAAAATAGAGCAGCATCTGTGTTTGTTGTGGTGTCAATGTTGTCGCTGGTTCCTATGTTCATAGAAAGCGTAGCGTGATGAAATCCTATGGTGAAAGGCTTTGTTGATATAGGTGTTACATCTAAAACGCCGGGGGCTAAAATTGGTAACCCTTTTTCAGAGTGATTGGATAGGCCGGTGACGTGATTATTTGTTAAGCCGTACAGTGTTCCGTTCGAGTCTTTAACAAGGGCTCCGAGAGTGCCGGCAGATCTATCGCTGCCTGGGGATATAGATGACCCGCATGTGTAGACTTGGGTATTGGTTTGAGAGGTTATGATTTTTGAAGATGCAACTTGTGCGTTGTCTATTTTTTTTCCGATCTCATTAATTTGACCGGTTGCATAAATTAGCGCACAACTATAAAAACGAGTCAAAACCTCCGTATCGAGCTCTTTTTGGTACACTTTTCTTTTTGTATATACGTGTATATCTCTGGTTTTTTTATTGTAAACGATGCCTGTGACTTCTTTTTTTCTAAGGACTATAGCCATTGACGTAGGTATTTTGCTGTAGTCCAGGATTTCTTCTTCTGTATTTTTCTGGGCAGTGTGTGACCCAATATAACTATTATTTAGGTTGTTATTTTTAATCCAGCATTCAAGCGCTTTTGAAACCTGCTCAACGCTTGGTAAAATTTCTGTCGTAGGCATAATATCCCTATTAATGAAGTCAGTGGCTACTAATTTTAATGGTTGGTTTCTATTATTAAGTGCTGCTATTTAAGCTCTATACAGCGTTCAGTCCGCGCTTCTTGCGCACAGTTGACCACCAGAACACCCAGCCTAACATGCGCACCTGAGCAAACTGCTCCGCCGTCAAAAACTCATCGGGGAACTCTTCGGTATTCTCGCTCCGGATACGCACTCCACCGCCAGGTAAGCGGTACAGGTACTTAACGCGCAGCATGCCGTCTTGATCGAAAGCGTATATCTCGCCATCAATGATGCTTTTGTCTGCAGTATCGATGCCGATGGTAGCACCGTCTAGAATTAGGCGCTCCATGCTCCGGCCTTTGACACTGGCGCACACTGCATGCTCTTGCTGTACGCCTGCATCTCTAAGAGTTGATTTTGCAAAGCGCAAAAGGCGTCCAGGTACCTCAATAACTTCCGTTGATCCGCATCCAGCAGCCATTTCAACTTCCTTATAAAACGGTAACGCGACTTCATCGTCATGCAGCGGTGTGTCGCTATCCCAAGGAGCCATAGCGCCGATTATTTCGGCGTTTGACTCAACAGGATATTGAGATGATGTACTTGATACCCCATCTAGCTCCTTTGCTAGACGTGAGCTGAATGCTTTAACCGGTATGCCAAAAAGTTTTGATACGCCTATGGCTATTTCTAGATTCAGTGCAAGGCGACCGTTCAAGTAATTGCTAAATGCACCTTGAGTAATTCCCAGCGCTTCGCCTGCCGCTTCTTGGGTTATTCGCCCATTCTTGCCTACTTTTTGATTGAAATCGGTTATAGCGGCCTTTAGTGCTGCGCACTCGGCAAGCTCCCATTCTTCAAGCTGTCTTTTCGATGGTGTCTTCATAGGCTGATTTTATTCGCGCAGAGAATAATTAACAAATACCTAAGGTATTGCTTAAATCAATACCTTAGGTAATAATCATCCATGAATAACGACCTTAGGAGATCGCGGTGAATCGCATCCGTTTATCAGATTACGTGAAAGAGCACGGTCAGGCGAAAACAGCCGAAGCGCTGGATCTGACACAAGGCGCTTTAAGCAAGGCTCTTCGAGCGGGCAGAGATATTTATATTGTTACTTGTTCTGACGGCAGCGTTGCTGCAGAAGAAGTGAAAGCCTTTCCGTCCCAGTACAGGCGTGAAGTGTTTGCCCAGTGCTCATGACCTTAATAGTAAACGAGCGCAGATAGACGGGTAGGCGCTTGAACGAGCTGAATATATATCCAGCTTTTTTTAGGCATAAAAAAGCCCCGCGAGATCAGCAAATCAGTGCGGGGCTTAGTACAACAGAGGTGTTTAGTATGCACAAACAAGCTTTAGCAATCAATGCCCAAGCTGGCGCAACTATGAGTAGTCGTGAAATCGCAGAGCTTACTGGTAAGCAGCATCAGCATGTGCGCCGCGATATTAAAACCATGCTAACTGAGCTCGATTTAGATGAGTCCAATTTTGGACGCACC
>DUQY01000161.1 GCA_012837565.1 Bacteroidales bacterium
CTCTCTAAGATATTAGATTAATTACTATTCTTTATAGAAGCTACAAAGATACAAAAAATATTATATTATATTGTTATTAGAAATAAAAAGAGATGATAATTGCTTGGTATAAGATGAAAGATACCTTATATAAGTTTATTTCTTTATGATTTTAGTTGATATATTTCTTTTATTGAAAGCAAAAAAGAAAGCAATAGTTAATCCTATTGACATTATATATACATTAGCATTGTAAAAAGGAATTTTGATAGAAGGAATGAAAATAGTAAGCAAAGCACCTATAATAGCATACCCTATAAATGAATATAAAATAATGTTTAAAATCTTTCTGTTCTTATTATAATGAGTTCTTAAAACATCAATATCAGATGTATTAGCAAAAAGCCTATTTACATATATACGAGATGCTGTTAGTGGTAGGATAATACATAAGGCAAATCCAATCATTAAATACATGTTATTATCTAAAATCATTTTTCTAATATTTTTAAAAAAAAGTCCCTTAATAGGAATATTGAAACCAAGGACTATGAAATTTCAAGAAAGCAAAGTTACAATTAAAAACCATAAATAAAAGGAAAACAGAACTAAACAAATAGGCAATTCGTTAAGAGGTTGAATATTAATGATTCAAAGGAGTAAATTGCTATTATCAAGCATTAAATTTCTATCTCTTTGTTTAAAATTGCTAAGATGTGCATCTCAGTGTGCTAAGATGTACATCTCAAGACGCTAAGATGCACATCTCAGCAAGCTAAGATGTACATCTTAGCAAAATGATTCTTCACTTTAAAAATTTAATGTAAAGATCTATGGTTTTTATACTGCGTTTTGAGGGTTTTGTTCTTGGTTTTACTAAATTTACTATTCAAATATATTATCTATACTCTCAACTTCTATCTTATGTAATATCTTTTTACCCCAAGGAGTGGTCTCACAGTTTTGGGAAGAAAACAATTGACCAACAATTCCTAACATATCTTCTGGTCTAAGTATTTGTCCTTCCTTAATACATAAGCGTTTTGACATCGAAAGTGCTACCTTATAATGTTTAGGTGCTGCTATTTCATTGTTTTCATTTATCTCGTATAACAAGTTTTCAAGTACAATTTGAGCATCTTCGGAACTAAGGTTATTTGGAACACCAGTTATGTTAAAGCTACCTTCTTTTTGGTATTCAATCATAAAGCCATACTTTCTTATTTCCGAAAGAAGTTCTAGCAGGAGTGAGGTATGAGAGGGTGAAAAGAAGTGATTGTAAGGGAAAAGTAGTTGTTGGCAAGATATATCGTCGTATTGGGAGTTTGAAAACTTTTCGAAAAGGATTCTTTGTGATGCTCTTTCTTGATTAATTACAAGAATACTATTCTTTGTTTTAGTAATTATATATTTGTTCTGAACTTGTATAACTTCAGGATGCTTGTCGCTATAGTTTTGATTTTGACTTAGGTTCTCTTCAACAGAGTAAATATTAATGCTTGAACCATAGCCGAGTTTTTCTTTCTTAAATGGAAGTTGGTTGTTATTATCTAAGCCCTTAGCACTCATATTAGCCCAATTGCTTGAATCGTCAAAGGATGATTTAATATTAATTCCTTCTTGGCTTTGAGTGTTATTATCAAATGGATTGAAGTTTGGGTCGAAATTAGTTTGTGGAGTATTTATCATTTGTCCCTCTCTAATTGGAGTGATCTCAAAACTCTTGTCTGTATTGAAGTCTAGTTGGGCTGCAAGGGTGAACTGACCAAGACTTCTCTTTGTTGCAGCATGAAGGAGTGCATATAATACTTTATCGTCCAAAAACTTTATCTCTGTTTTGGTTGGATGAATATTTACATCAATGCTTTCTGGGTCTATTTCAATGCTAATGAAAAAAGCTGGGTAGGTTTTCTCTGGAATAAGTCCTTGATATGCCCTGTCAATACTATTTGCTAGGTAGTGGTTTCGCATAAATCTCTTATTTACAAAGAAGAACTGTTCACTTTTGTTTTTCTTTGCATATTCTGCCTTAACAATAAATCCTGAAATCTTAATAGAATTCATCTCTTCTTCAATTGGTAAAAGTCTTTCGTTAAAAGATTTACCAAATAAATCAATGATTCTTTTCTTTATATTTTGCTTTTCAAGTTTATGAATGAGCTTATCATTATTATAATAAGTAAAAGCAATATCGTTATGAATTAGTGCTGTATTTAGAAACTCGTTAAGAATATGATTGTTTTCAACCGTGTCAGATTTAAGAAAGTTTCTTCTTGCAGGAACATTATAAAATAAGTTCTTAACAGCAATTGAAGTTCCCTTTTCGCAAGATATATGATGTTTGCTCTTACATTCATTACCCTCCATCTCAATAAGATTACCTAACTCGTCGTTCTCTTGTTTGGTTTTCATTTCAACATGGGCAATAGCAGCAATGGAGGCAAGAGCTTCACCCCTAAAGCCCATTGTTTTTATTTGGAATAGGTCTTGACTTGTTTTGACTTTGGAAGTAGCATGACGCTCAAAAGAAATTAGTGCATCTTCCTCATTCATTCCTGTGCCGTTATCAGTTATCTGAATTAGGGTTTTACCTGCATCCTTTACTATTAGCTGAATATGAGTAGCTTTTGCGTCAATTGCATTTTCAATAAGCTCTTTTACAACTGAGGCGGGTCTTTGAATAACTTCACCAGCTGCAATTTGGTTAGATATGTTTGAGGGTAGGAGTTTTATTATATTAGTCATTAGCTTACCATTTTTCAATGTAAGTTAAAAGAAAATAGATTGCAGCCATAAGAACTGAAGCTACTATTATTATTTTAGATGCTGGAATTGGTTTGCGAATTACATCATTTTTCTTCTCGTTCATTGCTTGTCTAAAGTCAATTCTTCTTTTGTATGATGTTCCCTCTATTTCGCCATACTTAGCTTTTAGATCCTCTAATTCTTCCTTCTTAGGGTCATAAAACCTTGGTTTATATTCGAACTTTCGAGGTTTTCTGGTTTGAAAGAATGCCATAAAATGTGATTTTAAAAGTAATTAGATTAATAATAATAATGCAAAAATAGTGTTTTTTCTCCTCTAACTAAAAATATAACGTATAATTTCACTAATTTTGCACGCTTATTCATATTTATAATATAGTAATTAATATTTCCAAAATCATTTTCATATGACAAGTAATGAGATTCGCAGCGCATTTTTAAGTTTTTTTGAAGACAAAGACCATACAATAGTAGAGTCTGCCTCAATGATTGTTAAGAATGACCCAACATTAATGTTTACTAATGCTGGAATGAATCAATTTAAAGATATATTCTTAGGTAATAGCCCTAAGACCTCAGTTCGTGTTGCAGATAGTCAAAAATGCTTAAGAGTATCTGGAAAGCATAACGATTTGGAGGAAGTTGGTCACGACACATATCACCATACAATGTTCGAAATGCTAGGAAACTGGTCTTTTGGTGATTATTTTAAGAAAGAAGCAATTCATTGGGCGTGGGAATTCCTAACAGAGGTTTGCAAATTAAACCCAAACGACCTTTATGTAAGTGTGTTTGGAGGAGATGAAAAAGACAAACAACCAAAGGATATAGAGGCATATAATATTTGGAAAGGTATTGTATCGGAAGACAAGATAATAGATGGTTCGAAAAGAGATAACTTTTGGGAAATGGGTGAGCAAGGTCCTTGTGGTCCTTGTTCTGAAATACACGTTGACCTAAGAACAAAAGAAGAAAAAGAGAAAATTAGCGGAAGAGACTTAGTTAATCAAGATCATCCATTAGTTGTTGAGATATGGAACTTAGTTTTCATGCAGTTTAATAGGTTAGCTAATGGTAATCTTGAACCTCTTAAAGAAAAACATGTTGATACAGGGATGGGATTTGAACGTTTATGTATGGCTGTTCAAAACAAACAATCAAACTACGACACTGATGTTTTCCAAACCTATATTCAGTTTTTAGCAACGAAAGCTAATAGGGTTTATGGTCATGATAAGATGGCAGATATTGCAATGAGGGTTTGTTCAGACCATATAAGGGCAGTAGCTTTTGCAATTGCAGATGGACAACTTCCCTCAAATGCAAAGCAAGGATATGTAATTAGACGTATCTTACGTAGGGCTATTCGTTACGGATATACATTCTTAGGTTTTAAAGAACCATTTATGAATGAGCTTATACCTCTTTTGGTTGAGAAAATGGGCGACCAATTTCCAGAACTAAAAAGAAACGAAGTCTTAATTACAAAAGTAGTTATGGAGGAAGAGCTATCTTTCTTAAGAACTCTTGCAAATGGAATTTTGAAATTTGAAAAATATATTGAAACCTTAGTAGGTAAGATAATTGATGGAGGGTTTTCATTTGAACTCTTCGACACCTATGGCTTCCCAATTGACCTAACAGAGCTTATGGGTAGAGAAAAAGGTTTGAAAATAAATATGCAAGACTTCCAGAACTATCTTCAAAAACAAAAAGAACGCTCCCGAAATGCATCTCAAATAGATACCGAGGACTGGGTAGAGGTTAGAGAGGGTGAAAAGACAGTTTTCTTAGGCTATGATATATTAGAGGCAGAGGTTGAGATAATTCGTTATAGAAAAGTCAAACAAAAGGATAAGGATTTCTATCAATTAGTTTTCGACAAAACCCCATTCTATGCAGAACTTGGAGGACAAATAGGCGATAGTGGTTATATAAAGAATGACCAAGAAACAATAAATATCACTACAACCAAAACCGAAAACGGATTAGCTATTCACTTAGTTGATAAACTACCTAATAATATTTCATCAACCTTTCTTGCAGTTGCAGACCAAAGGAAAAGAAATATGATTGAGGCTAACCATAGTGCAACACATCTTCTTCATTATGCACTAAGAGAAGTTCTTGGTTCACATGTTGAACAAAAGGGTTCAATGGTTGACCAAGATAAACTTCGTTTCGACTTCTCTCATTTCTCAAAAATGACAGACCAAGAAATTAAAGAAGTAGAAAGAAGAGTAAATGCTATAATTAGACAAAACATAGAAGCTAATGACCATAGAGATGTCCCTATTGATAAGGCTCAAAGTATGGGTGCAATTGCTCTTTTTGGAGAAAAATATGGCGAAAAAGTAAGGGTAATGCAATTTGGTGACTCTGTTGAACTCTGTGGAGGAACCCATGTTAAGGCAACAGGAAGCATTGGAATGTTTAAGATTGTTTCAGAGGGTGCAATTGCATCAGGCATACGCCGTATTGAAGCAATAACAGGTATTAGGGTTGAGGACTATCTTTATGATTGCATAGAAACAATTGAGGATATGCGAGCACTTGTTCAGCAACCAAACATAAGGCAAGCAATTAAAAAGATTTTCGAAGAACACCAAGTCTTAAAAGCATCCTTAGAAGAATATCAAAAAGAAAAGACAGAGAATATCTTCAATGAATTGAAGAAAAGAGTAGAAGTAATTGGGGATGTAAATTATATAGAACTAAACCAACCAATATCAACAGAAATAATTAAAGACATTGCATATAGATTTAAAAGCTATTTGAGTGGAAAGAGTTTCGTTTTCATTGGAGGAAGTAGTTCTGATGATAAACCAACAATAACAATAATGTTATCCGATAACCTAGTGAAAGAGGGAAAGAATGCAGGCTTTGTAATTAGAGAAGCAGCAAAACTCATTCAAGGAGGTGGAGGAGGACAACCTTTCTTTGCAACTGCTGGTGGAAAGAAAACTGAAGGGATTCAGGAGGCCATTATTAAAGCAAAGGAATTAATTTTCGAATAATACACATAAAAATTAATAGATGAAACAAGTTCGTAACATTGCTATTATAGCACACGTTGACCATGGTAAAACAACATTAGTAGATAGAATGCTGCATCAAGCAAAACTATTTCGTGACAATCAAGAACAAAAAGATTTAATTCTTGACAATAACGACTTAGAAAGAGAAAGAGGGATAACTATCCTTTCAAAAAACGTATCGATACACTATAAAGACTTTAAGTTTAATATTATAGACACTCCCGGACACAGTGACTTCGGTGGTGAAGTGGAAAGAGTTTTAAATATGGCTGATGGGGTAATCCTATTAGTTGATGCCTTTGAGGGACCTATGCCTCAAACACGTTTTGTACTTCAAAAGGCAATTGAACTTAACCTTAAGCCAATTGTAGTTGTAAACAAAGTAGATAAACCAAACTGTAACCCTGATGAGGCTCAAGAAAAGGTATTTGACCTTATGTTTAACCTTGGAGCAACTCAAGACCAATTAGATTTCCCAACCGTTTATGGTTCTTCAAAAGAGGGCTGGATGAGTGCAGACTACAAAGTTAAGACAGAAGACGTATCTTATTTATTAGACCAAATCATTGAATATATTCCTGAACCAAAATACGAAGAAGGAAATACTCAACTTATGATTTCTTCATTAGATTATTCATCTTATGTAGGAAGAATTGCAGTTGGTAGATTAAACCGTGGCACACTTCAAGCAGGAATGGATGTTATGCTATGTAAAGCAAATGGAGAAAATGTTAGATCTAAGATAAAAGAACTATTCACATTTGAAGGCTTAGCAAAACAAAAAACAAAGAACGTTGTTAATGCTGGTGAGATTTGTGCAATCTTAGGAATTGAAAATTTCGATATTGGTGATTCAATTTGTAATATAGATGATCCACATCCAATTAAACCAATTAAGATTGACGAGCCTACTATGAGTATGTTATTCACCATTAATAACTCTCCATTCTTCGGAAAAGAAGGTAAGTTTGTTACCTCACGACATCTTAGAGATAGACTTTATGCTGAACTTGAAAAAAACTTAGCTCTAAAAGTAAAAGAAACAGATTCTCCTGATGCATACATAGTTTATGGTAGAGGCATTCTTCACCTTTCTATCCTTATTGAAACAATGCGTAGAGAGGGATATGAAATGCAATTAGGTCAACCAAAAGTTCTTACAAAAGAAATTGACGGAATTAAATGTGAACCAATGGAGCAATTAACCATTGTTTTGCCAGAACAATTTGCAGGTAAAGTAATTGAGCTAGCAACAATGCGTAAGGCTGAAATTATCTCAATTGAATCAAAAGGCGACCGTTCACAAGTTGACTTCTCAATTCCTTCAAGAGGTATTATTGGTTTAAGAAACAACATTCTAACCGTTTCAGAAGGAGAAGCAATTATTGCACATCGTTTAACTGGATACGAACCTTGGAAAGGCGATATCCCAGGAAGAAGAATGGGATCATTGATTGCAAAAGAAACAGGAATAGCTATTGAATATTCAATTAACAAATTACAAGACAGAGGTCGTTTCTTTGTTGATCCAGGTGCAGATATTTATTCAGGAATGGTTATTGGAGAGAATATACGTCCTGATGATATAGTTGTGAATATTTCACTTACTAAGAAAATGTCGAATATGAGAGCATCGGGTAATGATGACAAAACATCAATTGCACCAGCAGTTCATTTCTCATTAGAAGAGTCTATGGAATACATTGGACCAGATGAATACTTAGAAGTAACACCTAAGAGTTTAAGAATTAGAAAAATCTTACTTAACGAAACAGATAGAAAAAGAGCTGCAAAATAGATAATACTATGAAAAACATTGCATATCTTTTTGATTTAGATGGAGTAGTAATTGACACTGAAAAAGAATATACAAGGATTTGGACAGAGATAGGTGATAAACACATACCTCATATAAAAAACTTTGCAATTCAAATTAAAGGAAACCGTCTTGATAATATATATGAAAACTATTTTTCTCACCTATCAGAAAAAGAGTGGGAGGATATACTAGTATATATTAGAGATTTGGGAGAAAAGATGACATATAACTATGTTGATGGGGCAAAAGAGTTTCTTCAAGAACTGAAGAAGAAAAATCACCTTACTGCACTAGTAACAAGTTCTGATAATCATAAACTTGAAATCTTATTTTCAAAACTTCCCGAGATTAAATCCTTCTTCGATGTAATTATATCATCTAATGATAATGTAAAGGGTAAGCCAGAACCAGACCCTTATTTGTTAGCTGCAGAAAGACTTAATATTGAACCTGAGAAATGTATTGTATTTGAAGACGCAATTGCAGGTATTGAGTCAGGCTTAGCAGCAAGAATGTATGTTATAGCAGTTTCAACTACTCATGAAGTAGATGTTTTAAGGAAATACACACCTAAAGTTATTCCAAACTTTAAAGACTTTTGCTTAAACTGTATCTAAAACTAAAAGACTAGATAATCAGCTCAATGAAACGCCGTATTAATTAATTATTACGGCGTTTTAATTTTTTAATACGCTGTTTTAATTTTTTATTACGCAGACTTAGAAAATTAAAACAAAGGAAGAAAAAGCTGATAGGATTTATAAGCAATATAGAGTGAAAACGCCAAAAAGAGTATAGCCCAAAAGAATGCAGGAATTTTAGTAATTTTAGCAATATTTGTTGCATCGCCTGACTTTTTAGGACTTGTAATAGATAGGTATAATAAGGTAAAACATGCCAAGAGGTTATCTATTGCTATTAAGAGTCCAAAGACCAAAAGGATATGGTTTGAGAAGCTTAGAATAGTATTTGGCAATAGAATTAATGATAGATTTATTGAAGCAAAAACAAGTGTCCATATTATCCCATAAGTATTTCTAATCCAAAATATAAGAGCAAAAATAGAGATTGTTAAAAAGAAATAGAAGAAGTATTCGTTCCAGTCTTTCCCTAATGAATAAAAAAGAAGATAAGAGAATAGGGCAGAGGACATATAGCCAGCACTTGATACTAAAAAGGTTTTGAGTTTTCCCTTCGACTTTGTTGTACAAGAACCTGATGCATTATCGTTTAACTTTATTTCTGTAACCTTGCCACCAGTAACGATTGCCATAAAGGCATGTGAAAGTTCGTGGATAAGAGTGTTTATAGAGCGAAAAGCTATACCAATACCTTTAATCCTAATAACCATTATTATTAGAACAATAGCGATAAAAAGAAACATCTTAGTTGGCATTCCAAATCCTCCATGCTTCCTCAGCCTGATATGATAGCATATCGAAACCATTTACAATTTTAGCACCCATCATTTCGGCCCTTGCAAGTAGGAGGGTCTTTCTTGGGTTATATATTAAATCAAAGACCACATGTTCACTTGAAATATGATTTATATCTATTTCTGGCATTTGATATAAATAGGACTTCATTCCTAGTGGAGTGGTATTTATTATTAGTTTATGGGATTTTATTATATCCTCACTCAAATGAGAATATGGCATTAAATCATCATCATCATTTCTTTGACGTGAGACAATTTGATATTCAATACCAAGTTTTCTAAGGACAAATGCAACTGCTTTCGAAGCTCCACCACTACCTAATATAAGTGCTCTAATATTTTTGTTCTCAAGGTTTTCAAGTAGTGAAGTCTCAAAGCCAAATACGTCAGAATTATATCCTTTTAGAATAATCTTATTGTCTTTGCGTTCAAGCCTAACCACATTAACTGCTGCTACTTTTTTAGCAGTTTCGTCCAATGAATCTAAGTGAAGAATGATTTCTTCCTTATAGGGCATAGTAACATTAAACCCTTGTAGGTTTGAGATATCAGACAAATAAAAGTCATTAGATTTAAGAATGGATATAAAGCTGTCTAGCTTAGGAATTTCAAAGTTTTCATATCTTGATTCCACAATTCCTTCTCTTAGAAACTTTTCTTTAAAATAGGTTTCTGAAAATGAATGTTCAAGTGGATACCCAATTAAACCATAGAGCTTAATTTTCATCTTATATTATTCTTTGATATTGTCTTGGGTTGGTTTAGTAATATTTTTTTTCTTTTTAATAAAA
>DUQY01000162.1 GCA_012837565.1 Bacteroidales bacterium
AACCTTTGTTAAGTGGCCTAAGATTTACTAACCCTATCCTTTCAGCTAAAACTCCATTAACACCATTAATTGCATTGTCAATATTGGTATGTGCTGCATATAAAACAATATCGTTCTTTATTGCCTTAATAAGGATTTTACCTATTTGAGATCTATAGTCTATCTTCTTAATTCCCTTAAATATTATTGGGTGATGAGAGATTATAATATTACAATTAGATTTTATTGCTTTATCTATTATTTCCTCAGAAACATCTAAGCAAACATAAACTCCTATGCATTCTCTTTCAATATCGCCTAAGGTTATGCCTGAATTATCGTAAGATTCCTGCCAACCAAGAGGTGCAATATCTTCAATTGTTGATATTATGTCTTTAATATAAACTTCTTTCATTAAATCCTTTCAATAAGCTTTTCAACAATAAGCATCATTCTTCCTTCTGCTTCAATGCCTGACTCTAAGACTTCTTTCATAGTAGGTTCTTCTCTTAGGTCATCTCTAAAAACATTTGAAACAAGGCTCATTGCAAAGACTTGCATAGAGGAATGAATTGCAACAATAACCTCTGGAGTTGTACTCATACCAACAACATCTGCTCCTATTTTATGATAGAATTTATATTCCGATGGCGTTTCAAAGGTTGGACCAGTATTTCCTAAATAAACTCCTTTTTGAAGTTTAATATTATTTTCTTTTGCTATTTCCTCTGCCTTTTCAATTAAGGAAGGGCAGTAAGCTTTATTCATTGCTGGGAAGCGAATACCTAATCTTTCATCATTTTTACCGATTAAAGGATTTGGAAGAAGGTTAATATGGTCTTCAATAACCATTATATCACCAACATTAAAGTTAGGGTTTACTCCGCCCGCTGCATTGGTTAAAATTACCTTCTCAACACCAAGCTCTTTCATCACTCTTATTGCAAAAGTAACTTCTTGCATAGTGTATCCTTCATAGAAATGAAACCTACCCTGCATTGCAATAACTTGTTTATTACCAAGAGTTCCGAAAATCAGTTTACTCTTATGTCCCTCTACTGTTGAGATTGGGAAGTTAGGAATATCCGAATAGTCTAATATCTTCTCTGTTTTTATTATATTAACAATGTTTGCTAGTCCACTCCCACATACTATCCCTACTATTGGCTTATTCTCTATTTGCTTGTTAATATATTCTACTGTAGCTTTTATTTTGTCGTACATCATCTATTATTATTTCTTTGAAACTTGTTGATTTATTTGCTGTGGAAGATATTGTTAGACTTATAGGAAGAACGAAAATAGGTAAGTCTCTTAATCTTTCAAATTCTATTAATCTTGTAGCGTCTTTTTCTGTTGTTATTATTATTGTATTGTCTTGCTTTAAGGAATTATAAGTTTCAAGTATTTTTTCAATATCTTTATCCTGAAATCTATAATGGTCAGGATACTCTATGTTTTGAAGAACACTTGAGGTCTGACTAATATAATCAAGCATTTGACTATTATCTGCTATTGCAGTAAGTAGGATTATTGAATTAGTTGAAAAGTCTTCAATTATTTGATTTGAGAAAAGAGAATAAAGAGGTTTATAATCTATATTGCTAAAGAATACCTTTTGATATTTCTTAGGTTTTATTTGTGATTCAAATGAAACCTTATCTCCAATTGTGAAGTTATGTGGAGACTTTGTTATAATTATATAATCAGCTCTTTTATAACCCTTTTTCTGTTCTCTTAAAAGTCCGAATGGGAGTATCTTATCATTAAAGAAAGGTTTAGAATATTCGGTTAGAAGAACTGATAGATCTAAGCTTAATGACCTATGCTGAAAGGCATCATCCAATATTATTAACTCTAATTCTTTATATTGTTTTACCATTGCATCAATACCCTTGTTCCTATCCTCACATACTGCAAAAACAATACTAGGATATTTCTGCTTCATCTGCAAAGGCTCATCACCAACACTTTGAGCATTATCTTTTTCAAGGTCAATAATCCTTAAGCCTTTTGTTTTTCTTCCATATCCCCTACTCAATACTCCAACCTTATATATATCTGAAAAAGCTTCTATAAGATGTTCCACATGAGGAGTTTTGCCTGTTCCTCCAACCCTTAGGTTTCCAACCCCAATTGTTGTAATGTTGTGTTTAATAGATTTCTTCCAACCTAAATCATAGGATAAATTACGTAAATACACTCCTATACTATATAATATAGTGATAGGATAAAGAAGATATGCAAAAAATGCTCTCATATTAATTACAGTTATATACTAATAAATCTATTCCGTCGAAGTAAGTGCAGTAAGAGTATAAATTTCTTTTGGCCTCGCTACCTGAAGTTGGAGAACCATCGTAGTAAATAAAACTGGAATGGCAATTAGGGCAAACAAGTAAGACATTTGTTATTTCATCTACCTCTAATCTCTCGTGGCAGTTTTTCGCTGTACAAGTTCTTTCATAACAAACATATTCCCCATAATTGAGCCTAAAAACAACAACCCCTCTCATTCCTCCCTCAAAATACTCCCAACCACGGCTACCCTGATTTAGGTTAAAGTATTCTGTGCTTTCTGGGTCTACTGAAAAGTTAACATATCCATAGTCAAAAGGCTCTTCCTTGCAACTCACAAAAGAGATTGCAATGAATGCGAACAATATTAAAAAACCTTTCTTCATTTATTTACAACGTTTAAGATACGCTATATATTGCCACTAAGCAAACATCGCCAACAGCCTTTAAAGTATTTTTGCTTATACAATTAATATCATCTTTTAAGGTATGCCAATAAGGGAAAAAATTACCCATTGGGTCATGTTGAACTATATCAATCATTGGTATCTTAGCATTAATGTTTACCCATACATGGTCATCCATAACTCCTCCTGTTGTCTCATCAACAAACATATTACCATAACCTTTGTCTTTTGCAATCTGCCAAACCTTATTCATTATTGAAGAAGCATAGTACATTGATTGCTGCTCCTTAGTAAAACGAGGATTTGAATAACCAACCATATCTAATAGTATACCATATTTTGCTTGATAAAATGGGACGTGAGTATTCTTTGACCAGTACTGAGCACCTAAGCACCAATCTGATTGATCTTGAAAATCTGACTCATCCCATTCAGGTGTTCCTTGGTCTTCAAGGTCAAAGAAAACAATATCTACTCCAACTTGTGAAGGACTTAGTTTCAGATTTCTTGCAATTTCCATTAATACTCCAACTCCTGAGGCTCCATCATTAGCTCCTATGATTGGAGTTTTATGATTCTTTGGATCTGGATCGTGATCTGCCCAAGAGCGAGAATCCCAATGCGATGCAAAAAGAGTTCTATCTTTTGATTGAAGGTTAAAACTTGCAATTATATTACGCCCTTTCACAACCTTTCCATTATATAGCTTTGAAGTAAAATGCTGTTCAATAACAGTATCGGCATGCTGTTTAAGAAAAGAAACCAAATAATCGCCACAGTCCTTATGTGCTTTCGACTCTGGAACTCTTGAACCAAAATCACATTGTGTCTTCACATAATGATAAGCACTATCTGCATTGAAGTTTGGAATTTCAACACTTGCATAAGAAAAAACCTCTGAGCCTTCCTTTTGTTTTTTCTCTCCACAGCTTGCAAAAGCAAAAACCAATACTATTAATAATAAACTATAGCTTTTCATATATAAATTCTTTTATTCTTCTTTTATTCTATTGTCCAGCTAACGCCTTCTTTCCCATCTTTTATCTTAACTCCTAAGGCAGATAGCTCATCTCTTAACTCATCTGATTTCTTCCAATCCTTATTATCTCTTGCCTCTTTCCTAAGTTCAATTACCATTTTAACCAAACCTTCAATTGTTGGCATCATATCTGAGGACTGCTCATCTAAAAGACCAAGAACCTTAGTAAACCAATTATCAAATAATTTATTTAACTCTTCTAATTCACTAGCATTTATTTTCTCCGAACCATCAATAACCTTGTTAATTATAGTTGTTGCTTCGAAGAGATTAGAAATAACCATTGGAGTATTGAAATCATCATTCATTGCATCATAGCATTGTTGATTGATTGGAGATATCTCAACTGTGGTTTCATTGTGAGGGTTTATCTTTTGAATATTCCTCTTAGCTTCAAGCAAGCGTTTCAATCCTTTTTCTGCAGCTAAGAGCGCATCATTTGAGAAATCAAGTGTTGAACGGTAATGAGCTTGAAGAATAAAGAAACGTATTGTCATAGGACTATATGCCTTCTCTAACATCTTATGCTGACCTGTAAAGAAGTCTTCAAGAGAAATGAAATTGCCTAAACTCTTACCCATCTTCTGCCCACCAATTGTTATCATATTATTATGAATCCAATACTTAGCTGGTTCATGCCCAAAGGCACAAACAGACTGAGCTATCTCTGATTCATGGTGAGGAAAGAGTAAGTCTAATCCTCCTCCGTGAATATCAAACCTATCTCCAAGGTATTTTGAACTCATGGCAGTACATTCCAAATGCCAGCCAGGAAAACCTTCACTCCAAATAGATGGCCACCTCATTATATGTTCAGGCTGTGCCTTCTTCCAAAGCGCAAAGTCTACTGAGTTTTTCTTCTCCGATTGTCCATCCAAGGCTCTTGTGGTTGAAATCATATCTTCCAAGACACGGTTCGAAAGAACACCATATTTATTTGTATCCTTTTGGTATTTCATTAGGTCAAAGTAAACAGAACCTTCCGAAATATAAGCATAACCTGCATCTAATATCTTCTTTATTATTTCTATTTGTTCAATAATATGTCCTGATGCTGTTGGTTGAATGCTTGGACTTTGGACATTTAACATATCCATTGCATCAATATATCTTTTAGTATAGAACTGTGCAATTTCCATTGGCTCCAATTGTTCAAGACGTGCCTTCTTAGCTATCTTATCTTCACCCTCATCTGCATCGTTTTCCAAATGCCCAACATCTGTAATGTTTCTAACATATCTAACCTTATAGTCTATAAATTTAAGATAACGAAATATAATATCAAAGGTTATACCAGGACGTGCGTGACCTAAGTGTGGATCACCATAAACGGTTGGTCCACAAACATACAGTCCAACATGTGGGGGATTGAGTGGTTCAAAGATTTCTTTCTTTCTTGACAGAGTATTATATACGTAAAGTTCCATATTATTGATTGATTTTATTATCAAATTTAATTCTACTTACCATTATTGCAACCGAAAAAGTTCCAATTGACAAAACTAATGAAAATATTGATATTATATCTAAAATTCTAAGCTCTATTGGGAAAGCATCTATAACTAAGATATCAGCTCCCATCTTTATTATTCCAAACTGCTGTTGTAATAAGCAAAATCCTGTTCCAAGCAAAAGACCAATTAAGGCTCCAACAAATGATAACATAAGACCATTTAAGAAGTAAATTGAACGAACAGAACCAAGTGTTGCACCCATAGAACGAAGTATTAGAATATCCTTCTTCTTATCCATTATCAATAAGGATAACGAACCCATCACATTGAATGTTGCAATAAAGATAATAAAGGAAAGTATAACATAAACTCCCAAACGCTCCACCTTAACAACCTTTTGGTAAATTGGCTCTTGTTCAAATATATCCTTTACCTCATAATCCTCTCCAACCATTTCCTTTATCTCTGATTTCAATTTCTTAATATCATTATCTGATTTTGGCCTTATGAAAACAGAACTCACCTCATTATTATCATAATCCAGTAGCTCTCTAACAAAACCAATTGGTAGAAATACATTATCCTCATCCATCTTTGCCTCCATCCTAAAGCTACCAGAATAAAGGATATCTTTATTATTAAATGTCTCCTGTCCCGAAATTGAAACCCTTCCCTCCCTCTTTGGAACAATCAATTGGATAATAGCACCCATTCTTTCTGCATTATTAGGCATACCAATATTTGCAGCAACACCAATACCCAAAACGCAGGCATCGGATCCAAAACCCTTTAAAGAAAAATTACCATAAACAATTGAAGTATCTATCCTATTAATCTTCGTATAGGTTTCATCAATTCCCTTCATCAAAACCAAAGCTTGGCTCTGACCAAAGGAAATTAAGGCATTCTCTTTCAAAACAGGAGAAATGGCATATACCTTAGGTAGAGATTTTATCTTATTATAAGGAATTGAATCTAAAGAAAAAACTTTACTCTTCTTAGCCTCAATTAGTAGAGGAGGGTTTGAGGAAGAAAGTATCTTGGTTCCAACAGATGTGAAACCATTAAAAACAGAAATTACAACCAAGAGCGCCATAGTTGTTATTGCTATTCCTATCAGAGAGATTAAAGAAATAATATTTATTACCTTAAGCTTCTTCTTCGAAAAGAAATAACGCCAAGCAACATATAGGGGCAGGTTCATAAATCGCTATTTTATTTAAGAAGATTGTCAATGTTTTGAATATAATCTAAACTATCATCTAAGAAAAACCCAATATGAGGCACAATCCTAAGCTGATGCCTAACTTTTTCGGCTAGTTTCATTCTTATAAAAGCTTTCTTTTCTTCCAGAAGCTTAAAAATATCTTCAACAGTTTTTGAACGAACAGGGAAAATACTAACATAAATTCTGGCAACAGACAAATCTGCACTCACCCTAACACTTGTAACCGTAATCATTGCCCCTTCAAACAAGTTCTGAGCCTCTTGTTGTAATATCAAACCCATATCTTTTTGGATTAGGCGACTAACTTTTTCTAATCTTGTATTATCCATAGCTTGCAAAAATACAAAATATTTCCCAAATTTCTCATTAAAAGGACACAAGAAATAAAAAACAATAAGTATGTCTATAAATTATTATCTACACAATTTAATAGGAATATCATAATTAAAGCTCTACCTTTGAAGCATAAAAGAACAACCTTAAAACTCAAAGCCATGTATAAATTAATCTTATGCCTACTGCTACTGAAAGACCGTTGTAAAATCCAACGCACTCTTTAAATAAGTTTTTTCTGACTAAAAAAGCTGTTTAAACTTTCAAATAGTCAGTTTTTCTTTTCCATTCTCTTCTTTTTCGCTTGTTTATCTCTATTTTATTGTCTGTTTTTCACAACAAGACACAATTATCCCAGGACTGCGATATAAATTGTATGTTATGGCTTGCATCATGTGTTGGGTGTGCATCTTATCTAATCCTATATACATAGCTATTGCTCCTCCAAATTGTTTCTTAATTGTTCCAAAGGTTCTCTCGACCTTGTATCTTGTCTTGCTTATTAATTTATTAAATTCTATCTCTCTTCGTGTTAACTTCTTATTCTTTTTAGCCTTATGTAAGAT
>DUQY01000163.1 GCA_012837565.1 Bacteroidales bacterium
TAATAAATAGTATCCGACTTATCGTTCCATCTCACCCTATATAATAGCTCATATCCAATAAGCGAATTGTCCGATTTGTCCTTTGATTCATTAAACATCTTGTAGGGTTCGTTCAAAAACAGTTTCACATCCTTACCCTCCCATTCTTGTTTAACAAGCTCTTTTGCTTTTTCTTCCTTATTGGTACAGCTAACCAAAGCTATGCTTAGAAGCATTAATAATAATAATAAGTGTTTCATAATATATTGTTTTAATTAGGTTAATAATAACTCTGCGTATTAATTTTCTCTTTCTTTGTTTTTTTTCTTAGAAACTAAGACTTAATCCAAAGCTTGGCATTATTGGCAATTGATCTACCCTATCGCCTGTTATCCTATCTTGATAGAATAGGTTATTTCTGTTATATACGTTGGTTACGCTTAGGTTTAGTTCAAGAATTGAGGTTTTAAATACTTCAAATCTCTTTTTAACTGATAAGTCTAATCTGTGATATTCTGGTAGTCTTTTGGAATTGTATTCTCCAAGTAGCATTTGAAGGGTTCCATTTGCATAAATATAATCGTAATCTATTCCTGTTTGAAAATCTAACATCTCTTGTCCCCCTTTGTTGGGTGTGTAAGCAAATCCACTTCCGTAATTCCATCTTAGACTGACCTCCCATGATCTAGATAATCCAACTTGATATGAGATTAAAACGTTCACATTATGTCTTCTGTCATAATGCGGTGCATATTGAACTAGTTCGTCTTCCCTTACTACTTTTCCAAGTGAATAAACTGTCCAAACATATAATCTATCATCATCATATTTTAGACTGAGGTCCATGCCATAAGCTTTCCCGTTCTCTATTGCATATTCTTTTTTCTTAAAGTCGGGCTCATCACTATATTCTGCATCGTCATTATAGTATTTGTTTCTATTAAGAGAGATTAACCCATCCATTGTTTTATAGTAGCCCTCAAGATTAAGGGTTATGGTTCTTGTTATATCAAATTCTGCACCTACTATAAAATGCTTTGAGGTTTGTAGGTAGGATGATATTTCTTGACCCTTGTATGTTCTTACTATGTTCATGCTTTCTGGTGAAATGGTTTCGTAGCCTGTGAAAAGATTTACTATATCAACATCGGGTTTGGTGTCGATGAAGATTTGGGAATATAGGCCTGTTGCTGCTTTTAGTCGGAACCAATCTGTTATATTATATTTTAGTGCTAGCCTTGGTTCTGGGGATGCTTTGCTCATTGAGGCGTAATAGCTAAGTCTAAAGCTTGGCTCATAGAGAAACTTACCTGCAACACCCTTAAAGAGTCCATAGACTCCTAATTCGGTAGAATAATTGGTATTTGGTATAGTAGTGGGCTTACCATTTCTTATTTCTGTTATATTTGTACTGGTTGTACTCCCTATCATTTCTATTCCATATATCAATTTATTATCTACATAGAAATTAGTTGCTGATAGTCCTACATTGAATCCTCCAATATTACTTGTTTTTGCATTCCCTGTTGTGGTTTCTTTCATATTAACGGTATAGTCTGAATATGAAAATACCCCCTCAACAAGAGCTGATGTATTTCCTGGTAATAAGAGGAAATTTGCTCCCACTCCCCTATTTGTCCAATCGAAATTAGCTATAGATTTATAATCTGTTACCTTATCGGTATAGTTAAAACCAAAGACACTTATCTTTGTTCCGTTATCACCACTAAGTGTTAGCTTTCCGTATATATCTAAGAAGTCGTAAGGTAGTGAACCATCAATATAGGAATATACTTTTTTGGAAGTCTGAGATAGGTAAGAGTTTTTGGCAGTGAAAAGATATGTAAGGCTAATGCCTGATGAGGTGTCTTGTTTAATTATTGGTCCTTCAACCAATACATTTGCTCCAAAGGTACTTGCACCTATTTTCCCTTTTGTTTGCTTTTTGTTTCCATCTCTTGTAGAAATATCCATAACAGAAGAAAGCACTCCTCCATATTTTGCTCCAAATCCTCCTGTGAATATATCTGCATTTCTAATAACATCGGTTTCAAAAACAGAGAAAAGACCAATTGAATGGAAAGGGTTGTAAATTACCATACCATCTAAAAGTACCTTGTTTTGGATCGCAGACCCTCCTCTTATATATAGCTGTCCTCCTTGGTCGCCTGTAAAAATTACACCAGGAAGCACTTGCATATATTGTGCCAAATCGGATGTTCCTCCAATGGAAGGCATTTGAGTTATTTCTTTTGCGGTTATTTTCTCAATAGATACTTGACTTTCTGTTTTGGCAGCTAGCCTATCTGCCCTAATTTCTACTGCATTAAGGAGTTTAGAGTTTGGTTCTAATTCAATTTTAAGGGTAGTTATTTCACCTGCTACTACTTTTATTGGAAATACCTTTTCTTCATAGCCCATAAAAGTAACTCTTACGTTATAATCTCCTTTAGGAACTTTGGATATAACGAAATACCCATTATTATCGGTACTGCTTCCGTGAGTGGTGTTTAAAATAAGTACATTGGAAAAAATAATTGTTTCTCCTGTGTTTTTATCGTAAACAAAACCTCTTACGGAACCTGTTTGAGCAATTGTTATTGTTGCAATTGTTATGAAAACGAAAAATAAAAGAACTAATTTTTTCATTTTATCTAGAATGTTTTAATGTGTTATTTTGAAAATCAACTCCTTTAATAAATCCCCATTGCTTACGTTTGGAGCTAGTTCAAGCCCTTTGGACTTTAAATCGTATTCCCTTATTAAGGCTACTATTTGAAAAAGCTTATCTAAGTTATATATATTTAATGCACTAATATATTCCTTTGCAAAATAAGGATTAATACCTATTGCTTTTGCAATATTTGCAGAAGTCTTTTCTTTTACTTGAGATGCAATTAAAATTTTAGTGAAATAAGAGAATAGAGAAGGCAGTATTAATTGTATTGGGTTGTCTTTTGGGTTGGCATCAAAATAGTTTATTATTTTGTTGGCTGTTAGAATATCTCTAACAGAAAGTGCTTTTTGAAGTTCAAATACATTGAAGTCCTTACTAATTCCAATATGCTCTTGAATATGAGTAATTGTTATTTCTTCTGCCCCTTTAATATTGAGTTTGAGCTTGGATAGTTCATTAGCTATTTTCCCTAAGTTGTTTCCAAGGTAATCAGTTATTAGTTGGGATATATGAGGATTGATTTTTAGACCTATTGTTTTTGCGTAGTTAATTGTCCATTGAGGAATTGCGCTATCGTAAAGCTTCTTACTCTCAAAAACCACTCCTATCTTATCAACTTTCTTTAGGAAAGCTTTTTCAATTGTTTTGTATTTATAGCAAATAACTATTGTTGTGGTTGGCACTGGGTTTTTGATATAGGAATCAAACTTAGACCAGTCCTTTTTATCAATATCTTGAGCCTCACGAACCAAAACAAGGCGTCTTTCAGCCATTATAGGGTATTGCTTTGAGGTAGAAAGGATATCATCAATGGTTATATCCCTTCCGTAGAAAAGAGTTTGATTGAAATCTTTTTCAGATTCATCTAATAATGAGTGTTCGAAAACATTTGCCAGCTCATCAATATAGTACGCCTCATCTCCAGTTAGTATATAGATTGGAGATAAAACATTATTCTTTAAGTCTGAAACAATATCTTCGTATTTCTTTGTCATAAGCCAGTGCGAAATTAGATAAATTTTTAAACAAAAAAAAGCCCTACCGTATAGATAGGACTTTTTTATATAATTTTAATGATTCATTATAGGCTCTTTTCTCCTATTTGAGCCATTGCACAACGGAATCCTATCCAATCTGTGCTCTTGGTTTGGTCTAAGAATCTTCTTTGTCCTGGGCTTAAATAAAATGCTCTATCTCTCCAAGCCCCCCCCTTAACAACTCTAACCTTATCGTCAATTAATGAAGTAACATTGTATTCGTACATTTCATTAGTTTCAGTTTTAGCCATTTGCATTTCATCATCATCATAGCTAATAATATCATCTCCCTCTTCACCCTCTTCTTGCTTCCATTTTTCGGTTAGTTGAGAACGAAGGTCTCCATCAAGATAGTTAATATTATCTGCTTGTTTATAGTTTAAACGATTAATGTTTTCAGCAACAGTTACTTCTCTATAGCTAAGTCTTCCTAAAGAGTCTTTTTCTGAAATCATTCCATCAGCATCTAATACCTTTGTTACATAAACATTACCACGGAAAGGGTTAATATCTTCTGCATCTTGACCTGTTGAAGGACGATATACATCTAAACACCATTCTGCAACATTTCCTGCCATATTATAAAGTCCATAATCGTTAGGGAAATAGAAAGCAACAGGTGCTGTATAATCCCAATGGTCATTTAATGCTCCTGCAGTTCCCATAGCATCGCCACGTGAACGTTTGAAGTTAGCTAACATTTCACCGTAATATTTCTTATCATCAGTTCTTACTTGGTAGCCATTCCATGGGTATACTCTTCTTTCAATTACTCTTTCGTCAAAGCTATTGCCAATAAGTGCATAAGCTGCAAATTCCCATTCAGCTTCGGTTGGTAGACGGAATCGAGGTAATAATATACCATCTTCTAATTTCACCTTTCTAACTCCTGCTGAATTTGGATCTAAGTCTGGCATTTCATTAAGAACAATACCTTCATAAAGCCCTGCATAGTATGCGTCTGTGTTAAATGTATTATCTCCACTTGCATCTGGGTCTACTTCAAGGTAGCCAGCTTGAATTAATATCTTTTCATTAACCCTATCTGTTCTCCAATTGCAATATTCAACTGCTTGAAGCCAAGAAACACCTACAACTGGAAAATCTGCATAATTTGGATGACGGAAGTAATTCTCTACCATTGCTTCATTAAGTGCAAGTTTTGCTCTCCAAACCAATGTGTCTGGGAATGCTTTACTAACATATTCTGGATAATCGTTACCATAAGCTCTAGATAACCAAAATAGATATTCTCTATAAGCAATGTTTGATACCTCACATTCGTCCATAAAAAATGAAGAAACGTTTGCTCTTCTAGGTTGATTATCCCAATCGTGACGTACGTTATCGGTTGTTTGACCCATAACAAAGGTACCTCCTTCAATAAACATCATTCCATCTGGATCCAAATATGTGTTAGACTTTGCTGATTCGAAGCCTCCCCAATTACTATCATCATAGTTCCAACCAGTTGTAGGAGAAACATTTGGTCCCTTACAACCTAATGTTAGAGCTATTAATGATAAGCCTAATAAAATTTTTTTGAATGCATTTACTTTCATACAAAATATATTTTTCATTTTTATTCTTTACTTACTATACTACCTTTTATAAGATTTTGTTTCATTTTTCTTAGAAAGAAGGACAATCTATTGATTTTACCCTCTTGCGTTTCTCTGGACAATCGAATTGTAATCCAAGTGTTACTTCATGGGCTCCTCCCGAAACATTAGACAGGGAAGATACAGTTAAGTCATAGCTATATCCAACTTTAAACATTCCTTGTTGAATTCCAACCATAAAAACAAAAGCATCAGCATTTGTGAAAGTTAGAGCTTGACGGAACCACGCACCTACTATGAAAGGAGACCAGTCTAAATAGACTCCGTAGTTTAAATCTTGAAATCCTCCTTGGTTATGATAAATTACGTTTGGAGAAATTATTGGAGCTCCGAAGAAAGCATTTGTTCTACGCTTATCTCTACTTATATTTAATTTCATACCTCCATGAACTGTTGTTTTGAAAGGCAATCTATTATATGAAATAAAACCATCATCTGGTTGAGTTAGATGGGCAAAAGCAACTCCTCCATACCAGTTTTCACCATAAATAACTGTTCCTGCAGAGAAATCGGCATAGGTATGTGAAAGGTCTTCAGGAATTTGAGCCTGAGTAGAATAAATAAATCCATAACGAGGATCAATCATATCTCCAAAAGTAAGTCCTGAAAAATCTAAGCTTCTATTTGCAACTGTTGCTTGAAGAGCTAAATTAAGATTAATTTTACTAGTAAGCTTTAAGCGAAGTGAATACATAAATGAAGCAGAAACATTATTGAATGTTTGTCCTTGTTGGTCTCCTAATAAGATAAAGCCAATACCACCACTTAGAAAATCAACATATTGGTCATAGGTAACAGTTTCAGTTGTGAAGGCTCCTAAACTTGGCCATTGATTTCTATATGACATATTAACTCTTGGGCAAATATTAGCTCCAGCTAAAGCAGGGTTAATATAAAGTGGATTAGCATAAAACTGCGAAAAGTGAGGGTCTTGCGCGTTAACCTTGCTCACTAAAGCCACAAAAGCTATCATTATTAATAGTATGGTTTTTTTCATTGTCAGTTTATTTATTTCTATTAACCTAAATGGTCTAATTCAATTGGCAATATTACAAAAAAAATCACAAACAATTAATAAGTTATGTAGTAAAAATTTATCCTTACTACCCTAACTCTATATTGTTCAACTGAAAGAGAACATTTCTTTGAGTGATTTTTTTCTTTGTTTTATTCGTTTTATACAAGGAATTAGAGAATTAGGTTACAAAAAACGTAAGAATCTCAAATATTAACTTGCCTTTTGTATGAATAACTACAATATTTTCTTTATTTATATGTTTATATTGTTGCTAAGATAGCATTTTAGAATTCAAATCGTGTTATGAAAGAGAAAAACATTTTCAAACTACTAATCCTAAGTATATTAATTAGTAGTAATTTATTTGCACAGTCAATCAATTATCCTGATTCTTCTGTTTTAGCTCATGGAGATTGGTATAAGTTTTCAATTTCTTCATCAGGATTGTATAAACTAACCTATAATGACTTTATTAGCTTAGGTATTCCTGCTGAAAAAATAAAATCTTCCAACCTATCAATTTACGGAAATGGAGGGAGAGCAGTTTCTTCTGACAACTCTAAATGGAATTTCTCTGATTTAAAAGAAAACTCAATATATGTTTACGACCCTAATAATAATTTCTCTCAAGGGGGTTATGTAATATTTTATGGAGAGGGAGGAACAGATTGGAAATATAATAGGATAAATAAGACTTGGGGGTTTGACCTTCACCCCTATTCCGATCAATACTCTTATTTTATAACCTTTAATGATTCAATTGGAGAAAAGAAAAGGATTAATACAATATCAAATCAATCACTTATTACCGACACAGTATCAATTTCAACCAGAGACTTCTTCCTTTCCAAACAAGAATTAGTTAATATTGAGAAATCTGGTAGGTTATGGGTTGGTAAGCAATATACTTCAAACAAAACAGAAGAATATCCTTTAGATTTAAGAAACGCATTAGTAGATCAAAATAACAATCTATTGAAGCCTGCACTTATAGAATATAAGTTTGTTGCCCAAAGTGGAACCAATACAACATTCTTAATTAACTATAATAACACTGATATTGACACAATGACATTTCCTGGCAACACCTCAGTAACTGACGGAGATAAAGTTAATGATAAGATATTTATAAAAAACCTAACCAAAGTTAAACCAACAAATAAAACCTCAGTAACTTTTAATGGAGGACCTACCTCAAAAGGTTGGTTGGATTATATATTAGTCAACTATGATAAAAAGCTACAATATAATTATCCCTCTGTGTTGAAATACTACACAACAGAATTCTTGGGGCTTAACCTAAATGTTGAAAACATCATTTCAAACGTAACAAACGAAAATGTTTTGGTTTGGGATGTTAGCAATTGGACAAATCCAACTCAGATAAAAGGAACATATAATTCAACCGATAAAACTTATTCAGTAATATTAAATTCAGATTCTATAAAGAATATTGTTGTTTTCAATACCAACTCCAATTTCAATACCATTAAGCCAATTGGGAAAATAGAGAACCAAAACCTACATGCAACAGAGGCTGCAGATTATGTAATTATTACCCATCCACTTTTTATTGAACAGGCTGAGCGATTGGCAAAACTTCATAAGGAACATAATAACGTAACCACAACGGTTGTAACAACCGAAGACATATATAATGAATTTTCTTCAGGAACACCCGACTATTTAGCCTATAAAGAGTTTATGAGAATGTTATATACTAAATACTTGCCAGAGGGAAAGAATCCTAAGAATGTGCTTTTATTTGGTGATGGCACATATGATAATAAAAATATTTTAAAATATAATAACAACCTTATTTTAACCTACCAAACAGATAACAAAGAGCATGGTGGCTTCACTACTCCATGTGATGACTATATAACATATCTGTCACCAGAGGCTAAAGGCATAGAGGATGTTAGAGAAAGGGATTCAATGATGGTTGGGGTAGGAAGATTTCCTGTAAATAATGTAGCACAAGCTGAAATTATGGTTGATAAATCTCAAAGATACCTATTGAAAGAAGATATTCTTAATAAAGAAGGAGTCACAGATTGGAGAAACACTTCTATTTTAACTGCTGATGATGCTGATAACACTTCTGACAGAGATTTTATTAAATTTGCAGAAAACATATACAACCAAATCAAATTTGAACAACCTCAAATCAATGCAGTAAAAATATATTCTGACGCCTATAAACAATATGCTTCATCTTCAGGTAACACTTACCCAGATGCTTCAAAAGCAATAAATCACCAAATGAAAAAGGGTGGTTTGATATTTAATTATGTTGGACATGGATCAGAGGACCATCTATCAAGTGAAAGATTAATTACAATTTCGGATATGACGAGCTGGAAAAACTACCACGCTATGCCATTAATGATTACCTCTACCTGCGAGTTTGCACGTTTCGATTTGGTTGACAAACCATCAGCCGCAGAAAACACATTATATAATAGAAACGGAGGAATGATAGCTCTTATATCTGCTGCAAGACCAATATATGCAAATGATGGAATGAATAGACATTTCCACAAATATATACTTGAGGTTCTTCCAAACAATCAAACAAGAACTTTTGGAGAGGCTTTTTCGGCTACAAAGAACGACACAGGCTCGGGCATGAGGTATGACCAAAGAAGTGTTGTATTATTAGGTGACCCAGCACTTAGAATAAGTCTTCCAAAATATAACGTTACTACTTTAAAGATAAATGATATAGACCCTGAAGTTCAAAACGACACCCTTAGAGCATTATCAACAGTTAAAGTTGAAGGTAGAATTGAAGATTGGAATCACAACTTAGTTGAAGACTTTAATGGATACGTCCAAGTAACATTATTCGATAAATCATCTAAATACTATACCTTAGATAATGAGAATAACAATTCAAAAATTGAATTTGAGCAACAAAAAGACGTACTTCATAAAGGAAAGGCTAAGGTTGAAAACGGATTATTCACTCATACTTTCATAGTACCAAAAGTTATTGCATATAATTATGGATATGGCAAGCTAAGCTATTATGCATATAGCGATAGCTCTGATGCAACTGGCTATTGCAATAAGGTTATTGTTGGAGGAATAGACAATGATGCTGTTTTTGAAGAGACAAGACCATTAGTTAGATTATTTATTGGAGATAGTAATTTCGTATCAGGAGGAATAACGAATGAAAACCCAGAACTATTTGCAATTATTTCAGATAAAGTTCCAATTAATACCTCTAGCAGTGTTATTATGTCTGCAACCTTAGATAATGCAGCCAACACATTTATTCTAAACGACTACTTCGTTCAATCAGAAACCGACCCAAATAAAGGATATATTAATTTCCCATTTACACTACTTAGCGAAGGTGAACATACCCTAACATTAATAGCAAGGAATATACTCGATCTTTCTTCAAGTGCAACAATAACCTTTAATGTTGTTTCGAAGAATAAAGAAACCTATGCAAACCTTAAAAACTATCCTAACCCATTCTCTGGCA
>DUQY01000164.1 GCA_012837565.1 Bacteroidales bacterium
CCGTCCTTCTATCTTAAAGCTTCTTACTCCTGCTTCTATCATTTGAGGTATATACTCTGATACATTAAAGTCTTTTGCTGAAAGTAAGTGTTTGTTTTTTACCAATATCTTTCCACTTGCATTGACTAAATCGTATCGAGAGCGGCAAGGTTGGGAACATTCTCCCCTATTGCCTGAACGTTTTGTGATCTCATAGCTTAAATAACACTGACCACTTAGTCCATTACATAAGGCCCCATGAACAAAACTTTCTATTTCCATTTCTGGAACTGCTTTATGTATTTCTTTTATTTCTTCAATGGATAATTCTCTCGGAAGAACAACTCTTTTAAGCCCTATCTTTTGAAGGAAATCTACCTTTTCTTTTGATATATTATTCATTTGAGTGCTTCCATGCAAGGTGATGGGAGGAAGGTTCATCTCCAAAATACCCATATCTTGAATAATTAAAGCATCAACTCCAATATCATATAGATTATGAATTAAGTCTTCTACTTGTTTTAATTCATTATCAAATAAAACTGTATTTACTGTAACATAGACCTTAGCATTAAAAATATGAGCATAATTGACTAGTTCTTCAATATCCTCTAAGCTATTGCCTGCTGCAAATCTTGCTCCAAAACTATCTGCCCCAATATATACAGAGTCAGCACCCATTTCAATAGCAGCTTTCCCTATTTCTAAATTCTTAGCAGGAGAAAGAAGTTCAATATATTCCATATTTATTTATCCTAAGATTATTTTAAGCAACGTTTATATAGTTGTATTGTGTTTTCAAGTCCATAATACAAAGAATCACAAATTAATGCATGACCAATAGAAACTTCTAATAGGTTTGGAATGCTTTGGTGGAAATACTCTAAATTGACTAAATCTAAGTCGTGACCAGCATTAAGTCCTAAGCCTTGATATTCGGCCTCCTTGGCTGCCCTTAGAAAAGGCTCAATTGCTTTTTCTCTGTTTTCTAAATATCCACTTGCATAGCTTTCGGTATAAAGCTCAACCCTATCGGCACCACATCTTTTAGCTCCTGCAACCATTTCTTGCTGTGGGTCAACAAAAACAGATACCCTACAAACTTGTTTTAGCCTTGCAATAATATCTTTTAAAATATCTTCATACTTAACAGTATTCCAGCCTGCATTAGAAGTTAATACATTATGAGCATCAGGAACTAGTGTTACTTGTGCGGGTTTAACCTCTTCCACCAAACGAATAAAATCCTCTGTTGGGTTGCCCTCAATATTAAATTCCGTTTTAAGAAGTGGTTTCAGTCCCCTTGCATCAGAATATCTAATATGCCTTTCGTCTGGGCGAGGATGAATAGTTATTCCTTCAGCTCCAAAACGTTCACAATCCACAGCAACCTTCAAAACATCAGGATTATTACCTCCTCTTGCATTACGAATAGTTGCAATATTATTAATATTCACACTTAACCTTGTCATATCTTTTTTGATTTATATTTTTGCAAATATACTATCGAAAATAATTAATTGTGTTTTTTTAACAGACTTTTGTGAAAAACCATACATTTAAATTGATTTTCCTCTAACAATATTTACTTTAGTGTTTATTGCTATAGACTAAGTTTCGACCTTGTTTTTACTATTTTATTTCTTGGTTCAGTTTTATTGTTATATCTTTGTAAACTATTTATTTGGAATAAAGATTGCATGTGTGTCTATGGAAAAGCGTTGGGTTTTAAAACAATATGGGAATGAGGGTTTAGTTGAAAAACTTGCTCAAGATCTTCAAGTGGACAAAACGTGCACTCGTCCAGAAGACTTTGAAGTCTATAAAATTATTGCTAATCTTCTAGTTCAAAGAGGCATCAACAATTATGATGATGCCAAAAAGTTTTTCAGACCAAACATTAATGACTTACACGACCCTTTCATGTTAAATGATATGGATGAAGCTGTTGAAAGGATAATGTTTGCAATAAAAGGGGGAGAGAAAATCCTTGTTTATGGGGATTATGATGTTGA
>DUQY01000165.1 GCA_012837565.1 Bacteroidales bacterium
ATTGGAAAGCTGAACATTGGGTGAAGATAATTGGAGAAGCTAAAAGCATTATTAAAATAACTAATCTTGAAATTCTTTGCTTAATCATAATGTTGGTTTTAATTATTGAAATTCTTTTTTCAATCTACAAATGTAAGTCTTTTTTATTTATTTTCTATCTTTGCCGAAATTAAACTTGATTAAAAAAATAATAGAAGTGGAAAGAGATAAAATTAAAACCTTATTAGAACGTAGAACAATAAGAGAGTATAGCGATAAAGGAATAAGCCAAGAGACCTTAAATAACTTACTTGAAGCAGGGATAAGAGGCTCAAACTGTGGTAATATGCAAATATACTCTATTGTAGTTACTCAAAAAAAACAAAGAAGAAAAGAGTTGAGGAAGTTTCATTTTGGACAAAAAATGGTGGAAGAAGCTCCTGTGGTTCTAACAATATGTGCTGATTTAAACCGTTTTCATAAGTGGTGCCTACAAAGGGGAGCAACTGTTGAATATGATAACTTCCTTTGGTTAAATATTGCAACCATTGATGCAACTATTGTAACCCAATCAATTTCTACAGCAGCTGAGGCCTTAGGTCTTGGCATCTGTTATATGGGAACAGTAAATTATATGGCAAAGCAGATAGGGGAGTTCCTAAATCTTCCAAAATATGTGGTACCCGTAACAACCATAACAATAGGTTACCCAAAAGAGAATCCCCCTCTAACAGAAAGACTACCACTTGAAGCAGTTGTTCACTACGAAACCTATAAGGATTATAGTTCTGAGGATATCGACAGATTATATCTTCCTTTTGAAGCACTGGAGCAATCGAAGAAATACTGCCAAGAAAGTAATAAAGAAAACCTTGCGAAAGTTTTTACAGAAAGTCGTTATAAGGGAGAAGATAATAGAGCATTTTCAAGAGCTTATATTAACTTTATATCGGAGCAAGGCTTTAATAGGAACGAATAAACAAAAACACTATGGCACATAAACACTCACACGGACATTCTCATAACCATTCAGGTGATGAGTCTTCAAAGAATATAATAGTTGCATTCTTCTTAAACTTAATATTCGCAATTATTGAGCTTATCGGAGGACTATTAACCAATAGTGTTGCCATACTTTCCGACTCTGTTCATGATTTTGGAGATTCAATTGCTTTATTAGTTGCCTGGCTATTCCAAAAGAAATCCCAGCAAGGAAGAGATAAAAAATACTCTTATGGATATAAGCGTTTCTCACTACTTGGCTCTGTTTTTCTTTCAGGAGTTTTGTTTGTAGGAGCAATGTTTATTTTTGTTGAAGCTGTAAAAAGGCTTTTTGATCCCCAAGAAGTTCATGCACAAGGAATGTTTTGGCTTGCAATACTAGGAATTGTAGTTAATGGTGCCGCTGCCCTAAGAGTGAAAAAAGGAAGTTCACTAAACGAAAGGGTAGTCTATATACATATTATGGAAGATGTCTTGGGCTGGGTAGGGGTTCTGATTGTAAGTATTGTGATGCTATTTGTTGATCTCCCAATCCTTGACCCAATTTTGTCAGTTGCCATAACCATTTGGGTATTATATAATGTGTATAACAATCTGAGAGATACCTTTAAGATACTTCTTCAAGCTGTGCCTGGGGATGTGGATATTGCCGGTGCTTATCAAGCAGCGCGGGGCCTTTGGCGTGAGCAAGGGGATTGCGAAGGTTGGCGATGAGCTGGCTTGCGAATGTGAG
>DUQY01000166.1 GCA_012837565.1 Bacteroidales bacterium
GTATTTTAGTGCATTTCTCAATTTTTCTCTTTATTTCTAAACAATAGTCTCTTGGGTTTTCAGAAATTCCTTCAAGGCTCAGAAAACACTCATCTATACTATATATTTCTACCTCTGGTGAATACTGAGAAGCAATAGTCATAACCCTATTTGACATATCTCCATATAATTCAAAATTAGCCGAGAAGACGGATATATTATGTTTTTCTATTAAGCCTTTGAACTTGAAAAATGGTTCTCCCATCTTTATTCCTATTTCTTTAGATTCTTGACTTCTGGCAATGGCACAACCATCATTATTGCTTAAAACAACAACAGGAACTCCAATAAGAGAGGGATTAAATGCTCTTTCGCATGATGCGTAAAAATTATTACAATCTATATGTGCATATAAGGACATTTCTTGTTTTGTGTTTTTATATATGTTTTCTAAAGCTCCAGGTTATTATTCCTAGTATTTGGCTATTAGACTCAGGGGTTATTTCAATTAATGGAAAGCTATCATTTGAGGGAAGCAAAAAACATTTACCGTTAGTTTTCTTAATCCTTTTCATAGTATATTCACCATCAATATATATCATAGCTATCTGATTATCTCTATACTCAAGACTAGCATCAATTATTAATAAGTCACCCTCAAGAAAATCCTTATTCATAGAATCTCCCGTTACCCTTGCAAAATAAGTGGATTCAGGATGAGGCACACATTCTTTGTATATATCAATCCTTTCTCCAGAAAAATCATTAGCAGGGGAAGGAAACCCTGCCCTTACTCCGCCAATATACGGTAGAGATAATTCCTCAGAACTATCTGCCTTATATATTTCCAAATTCTTAGTTTTAATAATTTCGTCTTTAGATTTCACCTTGATTATTTCTTGTATATTTAACTGCAAAAATACTAAAAGTTTTATTCCTTATCAAGCTCAAAATGGAAACACATAAGAACTACCCATATTCTTGATTTAGGTCTATTGAATTTAAAATAATGGTTAAACTTTTAAGATTCTTTCCTAGTAATAAAAAAAAATGTACCTTTGTCTGTCATTTAAGTTGAATTTTAAATTAAACAAATACATTTTAACAATGAAAAAATTATTCGCAACAATCTGTTTAGTGTTAACATTAGGTTTGTTCTCAACACAAACTTTTGCTCAACAAGGTAAATTTAAAGGTATAGTAAAGTATGCCCTAATATGGGAAGGTGAAGTTCCTCCTGGAGCTCCAACAAGCTTAGACATTAAAGTCTTCGAAAACCAAACTGCTTTTGATGATATGTTCTCTGGAAGCAAAGTTTTAACTAATGCAAAACTTGGAACATCTTATGCTTTGTTCGATTTTTCTCAAGTTCCTGTTGAAGGAGTTACTGGAAAATGGTATATTAAGGATAAAATGGATCCAAAAGAATTAGAGAATAACACTTATGATGTTACCTCTGAAACCAAAGAAATTGCAGGTAAAACCACTAAGAAAGTAAATGTTACTATGAAATCTGAAGATGGTGCAGTAAAAAATGAAACCATTTGGATGTGTGAAGAAATGGGACCAGAGCAAGATTTGAGATTCTATCCTGGTTTAAAAGGTATGCCATTTGAATTCCCTGTTGATCTTGATAAATTCCAAGTGACTTTTAAAGTTAGTGAAATTATTGAAGGTGGTAAGGTTGAAAAAGCTGATATGCTACTTCCAACAGGTTATGAGGAAGTAACTGTTGAAGAATTCCAAGAAATCATTGCTATACTTATGGAAGCAATTGGTGGTGGACAAGGTGATGACATATAATTTTCCTAAAGTAAAGAATTAATTATATACTGTGGAAAAAGATACAAAGAAAAATAAGAAAGCTGATAATTATAAAAAAGACATAAAGAAAAAACCAACGACTAAGGAACAACCTATGAATATGATTTCTTCAACCATTCATAGCGAAATATTTATTAGAGTTGTAGGGACTTTCTTTGTTTTATTATCTGTCTTTCTAATGTTTTCCTTTGTATCTTTTTTTATTTCATGGACTGTTGACCATAATATAGTTGAATCCTCTTCTGCCTTAGACTTACTTAAAGGCGATAAAGATATAAAAAATTGGGGAGGAGGAATAGGTGCTTTTCTTTCCTACATAATGATATATAAAACATTTGGAATTGCATCCTTTGGTTATATCTTTGTTTTCATTATTATTGGGCTAAGACTTTTTGGAATAAAACTTAAAGACTTCGGCAAAACAATCCTCTACACATTTATTATAATGCTTTGGCTGTCTGCCATAATTGGATTTGTAGTTTATTTTGTCAATTTAGACGATTTCTACGAACTAGCTGGAGTTGTTGGAATTTCCATTAACTCTTGGTTTCATAGCTTCTCGGGCAATGTTGGAGCAATTCTCATCCTCCTATTCTTCACAATAACTCTTCCAATGATGATGTTTGGAGTAAAATACTCTTTTATTAATAAGACAGTTAATAGAGTATCTAAGCAAGCTAAAGAAAAGAAGCTATCAAGGAAAGAATTGGCTAAGAAAGAATATGATGAAGCAACTGGCCAAGATGTTGAAGAGTCAGAAGAAGAAATAGAAGAAGAAAACCAAAAACCTAAGAAAAAGGAAATAGAGATTAATCCAACTGGTATTACAAAAACCCAAAACGTTGATAGTGATGGATTAACTGAAGAAGAAAAAGAACAACTACTTCAATTCGAACTTAAGGGTAATAACCCTCAAAACCAATCTCAAACACAAGCTGTTTCTAATAGCGAAGGAACTTACAGCTTTGCAGGGGACCCAAACCAAAGTAATCAACCTAAGCCTAAGAAAATAGAAGATAAGGATGTTGACTTTGAAATTGAATCCTCAGGTCAAATAATCACACAACAAGGAGCAATTTCTACCCTTAATAGTTTAGAAGCTGATAATGACCAAACCAAAGAACAGCCTCTTCATAGGAATGATATAACAACATTATATGATCCAAAAGCTGATTTGTCTTCATTTGTTTTCCCTTCAACTGATTTTCTAGTTAATTATGAAGAAAGAAACCAAGAGGTTAAACAAGACGAATTAGTAAAAAACAAGGATAGGATTGTAAATACTTTAAAGAATTATAGTATAGATATATCCAAGATTGTTGCAACACCAGGACCTACCGTTACTCTTTATGAAATAGTGCCTGCACCAGGAATTAGAATATCTAAGATAAAGAACTTAGAAGATGATATTGCACTTAGTTTATCTGCTCTTGGCATACGTATAATTGCACCAATCCCAGGAAGAGGAACAATTGGTATTGAAGTTCCAAACCAACATCCTCAAATTGTTTCAATGCGAACTATGCTTAATTCAATTGAGTTTAAGGAAAGCAAGTTTGAACTACCTATTGCTATTGGAAAGACAATTTCAAATAAACCTTATGTTACCGACCTAACAAAAATGCCCCACCTTCTATTAGCTGGAGCAACAGGTCAAGGAAAATCGGTTGGTTTAAATGCTATTATTACTTCACTACTTTATAAGAAACACCCTGCGGAACTAAAATTCGTAATGGTCGACCCTAAGAAGGTGGAGCTTTCACTTTATACAAAAATAGAGCGTCACTATCTGGCTAAACTTCCAGATGCTGATGAGGCTATCATTACAGATACAAGAAAAGTAGTTCGCACTCTTAACTCCCTATGCATTGAGATGGATCAAAGATATGATTTACTAAAGAATGCACAGGTAAAAAATATTAAAGAATATAATCCTAAGTTCTGTTCACGAAGACTAAACCCAGAGGAAGGACATCGTTTCTTACCATATATAGTATTAGTTATTGATGAGTTTGCCGACCTTATTATGACAGCAGGAAAAGAGATTGAAATGCCTATTGCACGACTAGCTCAACTTGCTCGTGCTGTTGGAATTCACCTAATCATTGCAACCCAAAGACCTTCTGTTAATATTATCACAGGTATAATTAAAGCCAACTTCCCTGTCCGTGTAGCTTTCCGAGTTACATCCAAGATTGACTCAAGAACAATCTTAGATATGGGAGGAGCCGACCAACTTATTGGTAGAGGAGATATGCTTATTTCCACAGGTAATGAAATTATTCGTATACAATGTGCGTTAATAGATACCGAAGAGATAGAGCAGGTTGCAGAGTTTATTGGAAACCAAAGAGGATATCCTGATACATTCCTACTTCCTGAATATATTGATGAGACCTCAGAACCAAACAAAGACTTTGATCCAAAACAAACTGATGAGAAATTTGAAGAAGCTGCAAGACTAATTGTTGCTCTCCAACATGGTTCAACCTCAATCATTCAAAGAAAACTCTCTCTTGGTTATAATAGAGCAGGAAGAATAATTGACCAGTTGGAAGCTGCAGGCATTGTGGGTCCATTTGAGGGGTCAAAAGCAAGAGATGTTAGGGTTAAAACAGAAATGGAATTAGACGAGTTACTAAAAGATTACTTAGGAAGATAGATTATGAAAAAGCTTTTTTTATTTATAATACTTATTACAATAACAGGTTTATCTGCATTTTCTCAAAGAGAAATAAAAGATGGACTTGTAATTGACAAGCAAGCACAAAAGCTTATCACTGATGTAGCTTCAAAGCTTAAAACAGAATCTCCAATAAGCTTTAACTTCACTCAAAAATCAAAACAAAGCACAGAAACAGGCACAATTAAGCTTAATGCCAATAAATACACAGCCACCTTCTTAGGCAATACTATCTACTGTGATGGTAAAAGCATTTTTATTTATCAGAAAGAAATTAACGAGGTAGCAATAAACAGTATTGAAGATGCCGACAATGAAATCTTAAATATCTCTAAGTTTATCTCAGAAGCAAACACCAAGTTTAGACCAAAGCTAATAAGAGAAGAGAAAGGTAATTATATAATAGACCTTACGCCTAAGACAAAATCAGAATACTCCAAAATAAGACTTATAGTAAGCAAAATATCGACAAGAATTTCCTCAATGGAGATAAATTATAAGGGCGGAAACACTTATACCTATACTATTTCAAATTACAAGACCAAAGTCCAGTCCAAAGACAGCGACTATAGTTTCAATAGCAAAGAATACCCATCAGTAAACGTTGTTGATTTAAGGTAAACAATATATCGGACTAAACTCCTAAGCCTTCTTATTCTTATCCTTTTTATCTTTCAACTCAGGATGACGTCCTCCCCTACGGTAGACATTAGCCCAATATTTTTCATTTAAGTTTGAAATCATAACCCCTCTTGAAGTAGAGGTATGGACAAAGGTATCGTCCTTAATATAAATGCCAACATGGTTTACCTTTCCTGACCTACCATTAAAGAAAACCAAATCCCCTTCCTCAAGTTTCTTTCTATCATTAATAGGGTCAACAACCTTTTCTATATCCTGAGAATTGCGAGGAAGACTTATACCATAAACATCCTTATAAACATTATAAACAAAGCCACTACAATCAACCCCACTCATAGTCATTCCGCCCATAACATGAGGCACCCCAATCCAATCCTTAAAATACTCCGTAAGCTCAGTCTTTGGCACCCTAATACTTTTCTTAGTCTTATCCACCTCCTTCCTATACTTAATAGGTCTCCCCTCCGATTCCGCATCCCATTCAATATTCCAAACCACTTCTTCACTATCCCGTCTTGTCAAATCTTTCACAAAAGAACAGCTTGAAAAACTAATGGCACTAATAAGTAAAATAATATATAAATAGCTTTTCTTCATTTCCTCAATCAATCATTAATTTCTATAAAACCACAAAGGCATTATCCTTATTGCAAAAATAACACCTTATTTCAAATAAAAGGCAAGAAAAGAGGATATAAAGTTTATTTGCTTTATATCCTCTTTGGGTATTAGATTTGTAGGGTTTGATGCTACTTATCTTTCATTTCTATTTCTTTAAAGCCTCTGCCTAAGATTTCACTGCTATCTATGACGTTGATAAATGCATCTGGGTCTAACTCGTGTATTCCTTCTTTTAGACGGATAAATTGGGTTCTTGACACTGTGGTATATATTACTTTTCTTTCTACACCTTTAAACATTCCCATTCCATTGAAGCATGTGCCTCCACGGTTTAGGTCATTGATAATTGCATCTCTTACTCCGTCGTAGTTATTGGTGACTATAAATAGGGTTTTATAGGTCTTAACTCCATCAACTATAATGTCTATTAGCCTACTTTCAATAAAGATTAGAAGTATGGAATAGATTGGCAAACGGAATTGTCCGAATGCGAAAAGGGTTGTTAGGGTGATTGTTGAGTCTACTATTAGGACTAAGGTTCCTAATGATATTTTGGTAAATTTATTAAGTATCATTGCTATGATATCAGATCCTCCTGAGGTTGCTCCTGACTTGAAAATTAAGCCTATTGCTACTCCATAAATTAGTCCTGCTATTAGGGTGTTGAGGAAGTAGTCGGGAACGAAGGTTAGTTGTCCTGGTTCTACATTAGTAAGAAACCCGTCATGAATAACTGGGTCATATCCCCATGTTGTTTCAATTAGGAATACAAATCCTAAGATAAGAAATGTTGAAACAACTGTTTTGATTCCAAATTTGGGTCCTAAAATCCAGGTTCCAAGTAATAATAATGGTATATCCATGCAAAATGCATAGAAACTAATCTTCCATGGCCAAAGGGTGTTGAACACGTTTGCTAGGCCATAGGTCCCTCCTGGCGCTAAGCGATATGGGTTTACAAACATTACGTCGCCTGCTGCAAACAGAAAGCTACCTATTAGAATTAAGAGGTATGCTTTAACCCAGTTTTTCGAAAGTAATTTTTCTTTTGTTGTTGTAGTCATTTCTTATCTCTGTTAATTTTAACTTATTTAAGGTGCAAATGTAGTTATTAAAATCTAATCTACCAATAATAAAAATATGAAAAATAAATTATTATCTAATTTGACATATTTAAAGATATAATACTATCTTTGCATGCTTTTATTAAAGAAGATTTTAGAGAGAAATGAAGAAAATTTTAACTGTTTTTTTGCTCGTCTTATCTACCTTATCTAATGTTGCTATATCGCAAGATATCAACCCAAAGGTTAGATTGAAATTTAACACTCGATTTGATTTTGAGTCCCTTTCACCTACTAATAGAGACTCCTCAGCCTCATCAGGTATACATGGAAAGTTCTTTAACATCATGATTGACGGAGAAATCAACGAAAAGTTCTCCTATAATTATCGTCAGCGTATTTCACTTAATGCGGTTGATAATTTTCAATTTGCAGGCAAGGATAATAAAAGTAATTTCCACCCTATTGATTGGGCATACATCAACTATAAGGTAAATGATGCTTTCACTCTTTCTGGCGGTCAGCAAGTTATTCAGCTTGGTGGTTGGGAATACGACTACGCTCCTATTGATCAGTACTTTTGGTCAGATTTTTGGAATAATGTTTATTGCTATGAGCTTGGTGCTATGATTAATTATACTTCTAAAAACAAGAATCATAATTTAGGCTTTCAAATATCTAACTCTCCATTTTCAACTAAGAAGTTTTCAAGTCTCTATGCCTATAACCTAATATGGTATGGTAATATGGACTGGTTTAAAACTATTTATTCTGTAAATATGATTGAATATGAGAAAGGTCATTTCATTAATTACATTATACTTGGGAATAAGTTTACATTTGGAGGTTTTACTTTAGAACTTGACTTAATAAATAGAGCATCAGCAAAGCAGAAGAATTTCTTTGCAGATTACTCTATTATTGGAGATGCTACTTATAGTTTTAATAATAGGTTTAATGCTTTTATTAAAGGAGGTTACGATGAAAACAAAGCTCAAAGTTCACATGCTGCATTTGTTTATGATAGATATGTTGTGCCTGGAACTAAGTATTTGTATTATGGTCTTGGCGTTGAATACTTCCCTATTAAGGACAAGAAAGACGTAAGAGTACATGCATACTGGACTAGTAATAATGCTGATGTTAAATACAATACATTTAATGTTGGAGTTACTTGGCAGATGAAGGTTTTGGAAAGATAGTTAGTATATAATAGATATAAAAAATAGAATATGAATTTCAAATCATTAAAGTTCTTAACACAGAGGAGAATTGAGGCCTTTGTTTTCCTAATTATATTCTTCGGATTGTTTAGCTATATCGGCAACATAATGGGTCTGCCAAATATGCTAAACACCATAATGCAAACCTCTTACCACCTACTAATGGAAACAGTTCTATATATAATGGGTATAACTGTTTTGTCGGGAGCCTTAGGCAAACTTCTAACAGAGTTTGGAGTTGTTCGTTTGATTGAGGTTGGTCTAAAGCCACTAATGAAACCTCTTTATAATTTGCCAGGTGTTGCAGCCTTAGGAGGAATCTTAACCTTCCTTTCCGATAACCCTGCAATTATTTCACTTGCTAAGGACAAAAACTTTAGCCGTTATTTCAAAACATACCAGTTAATTTCACTTACAAACTTTGGCACATCCTTTGGAATGGGCTTGGTGGTAATTATATTTATGGCAGGTAGAGGATTTGCCTCTGCTGCTATTATTGGTTTGGTTGGAGCTGTTATTGGTAGTGTTATTTCAACAAGAATTATGCAAAAGTCAATTCTTAAATCCTATCCTGAGCTTGAGCAAAGTGAATTTGGTGATGGTGATGAACAAAGTATATCCTTTAAGTCAGAAGGTAGTGTATTTCTAAGAGTACTGAATTCTGTTTTGGATGGAGGGAAAACAGGCGTTGATTTAGGTCTTGCTATTATTCCCGGAGTTCTAATTATCTCAACCTTTGTTATGATGCTTACCTTTGGACCTTCAGAGGCTGGTTTCACAGGAAGTGCCTATGAGGGTATAGGAATCCTTCCTCACCTTGCAGGAAAGATTGGCTTTGTATTCGAATGGTTATTTGGTTTCACAAGTCCAGAACTAATTGCTTTCCCAATGACTTCACTAGGAGCAGTTGGAGCAGCACTTGGTTTGGTTCCAAAGTTCCAAGATGCTGGCCTAATTGATGCAAACGCTATTGCAGTTTTCACCGCAATGGGAATGTGTTGGAGTGGTTATTTAAGCACACATACAGCAATGTTAGACTCTCTTGGATACAGGAAGCTTACCGGCAAAGCAATTATATCTCACACTATTGGAGGATTGTTTGCAGGCATATCAGCACACTGGTTATTTGTACTATTTAGCGTAATATTCTAAGAAGAACTTTTTTTAGACTTTCTTTTTCTTATAGCTTTTTCAAGCACTCTTTCAGGCTATCTTCCCAGTGAGGAATAGTTATTGAAAGAAGGTCTTTGATAGGTTGTTTATCTAAAACACTATAAGAAGGTCTTGGTGCAGGAGAAGGGAACTGATTAGAAACAATAGGGCTAACCGTACATTTCAATTTCTTTAATTCCATTATCTTTTTAGCAAAATCATACCAGCTACATACTCCTTCGTTTGTGAAGTGAAGGGTTTCAGAAGTAAATGAATCTAACTTCCCTATCATTTCCATAATAGCCCTTGCCAAATCAACTGCATAGGTAGGACTGCCAACCTGATCGTAAACCACATTAACATTTTCACTCTTACCCCCTACGTTAATCATTGTTTTAACAAAGTTTGCTCCAAACTCAGAATACAACCACGCCGTTCTAATAATTGCATAACATGAATGGCTATTCCTAATATTTTCTTCACCCTCTAACTTAGTCATCCCATAAATTGAACTAGGGATAGTATCTGTATCTAATGGATGTATAGGAGTGTTTTTTGTGTTATCAAAGACATAATCTGTGGAGATATGAATTAAGCCCATCTCTCTTTTCTCCGATTCTATTGCAAGATAAAGTGGAGCCATAGAGTTTAGTTCTCTTGCTTTTTCTATATCTGTTTCTGCTTTGTCAACCGCAGTATAGGCAGCACAGTTAATTATTGCAAAAAAAGGTTTCGTATCTAAGTAATTTGAAATATCATCTTGCGAAGTAATATCTAAATCATGGTAATCTGTAAATTCTAACTGATAGTCTTCTGTATATTCTTTAGCTATTCTCTTTAAAGAACTTCCTAACTGACCATTTCCTCCTGTAACTAATATTGTTTTCATAATCTTATTTTGTTCCTATTCCTTCGTAGTAAAAACCCAGAGCCCTCATTTCGCTTCCCTCATATATGTTTCTACCATCTAAAAGAACTAATTTATTCATATTTTCTTTAACTCTATTCCATTTTGGTAAACGGAATTCTTTCCACTCTGTCAAAAGCAGCAACGCATCTGCATTTTCTACCACCTCATACTCATCTTGGCAATATACTAAATCAAGATTGCTTAATCTTCTTTTAGTTTCTTCCATCGCAATTGGGTCATATACCCTTATCTTACAGCCTTGTTTCGATAAAGCATTTAAGATATAAAGTGATGGAGCCTCTCTCATATCATCTGTTTCTGGCTTAAAAGACAGACCCCAAATAGCAATTGTTTTGCCCTTTAGGTCTGGATAAATTGCTTTTAGTTTATTGAAAAGGACTAACTTTTGTTCGTCATTTCTTTCCTCAGCAGCCTTTACCAGCTTTAGTTCAACATCGTGCTCAAGACCTGTTTTGTATAGTGCCTTAACATCTTTTGGAAAACAACTACCACCATAACCTATGCCAGAATAAAGGAATTTACTACCAATTCTTGGGTCGCTTCCTATTCCTTTTCTAACCATATTTACATTTGCACCAACCTTTTCGCACAAATTAGCCATCTCATTCATAAAGCTTATCCTAACAGCAAGCATTGCATTTGCAGCATATTTTGTCATCTCAGCCGATGGAACATCCATATAAATAACATTATGTCCATTTAATGTAAACGGCTTATATAGGCGGTTCATTATCTCCTCTGCCCTCTTAGACTCAAGCCCCACAACAATCCTATCTGGCGAAAGGAAATCACTAACAGCATTCCCTTCCTTTAAAAACTCAGGGTTTGAAGCTATATCAAAATCAATATCCTTTCCTCTCTTATCCAATTCATCTTGTATGGCTTTCTTAACCTTTTGAGCCGTTCCAACAGGTACAGTACTCTTTGTTACCACCAAACAATAGTGGGTCATATTCTTGCCAATTTCTCTTGCAACATCTAAAACATATTTAAGGTCAGCACTACCATCTTCGTCAGGCGGAGTACCCACGGCAGAGAAAATAACATCCGCATCTTCAATACACTCCGAAAGTTTGGTTGAGAACTTTAACCTACCCTTAGCAATATTCTTTTCAATAAGCTCATCCAAACCAGGCTCATAGATTGGCGATATTCCCTTCTTAAGGTTATCAATTTTATCCTTGTCAATATCAACACAAATAACATCAATACCCATTTCGGCAAAACAAGTACCTGTCACCAGTCCTACATATCCTGTTCCAACTATTACTGCTCTCATAATATTTGTTTTTTTATTTAGAATTTACCACCTATCCATCTTACTAAGTCATTACCATTTGCATAGATAAGAAGTGTGAAAAGAAGAATCATACCTACCATTTGTGCTCTTTCAAGAAATTTGTCGCCTGGTTTTCTTCTTGTTACCATTTCCCAAAGAGTAAACATAACGTGTCCTCCGTCAAGTCCTGGTATTGGAAGAATATTCATAAATGCTAAGATTATTGAAAGGAAAGCTGTCATTTGCCAAAATATTGGCCAGCTCCAAGAGGCAGGAAATAGGTTACCAATTGTACCAAATCCACCAAGTTGAGATGCACCTTCTTTTGAGAAAACAAATTTAAATTGCTTTACATAGTTTACTAAGGTTTCGGTTCCTTGCGTAATTCCAGCAGGAATTGATTCAAAGAAACCATACGATATTTCCTTTGTTGGGAAGATAAGATAAGGACTTCTTGCAACTGCTCCAATCTTTCCATTATCATCAAGATTTAGCAAAACAGATTGAGCAGTGTTGTTACGATAATAATCTACTCTTACTTCTTTAGATTTATATTTTGATATTTCTCCAACAAAATCTGTAAATGTTTGAGTTTCTATTCCATTAATTCCAACAATACTATCCCCTATCTCCATTCCCGATTTTTGAGCAATTGAGCCTATTGCAAAATTGTCAATAACAAATGGGAAACGAGGTGCAGCAAATAACTTAGCATTTGCAGCAATCATTTGTTTTGCGAAATCCTGAGGCAAATCTATTTTAATTGTTTCTAATCCTCTTTGAATTGTACATGTTGGAGACTCGTCTAATAATAGCTTCTCAACCGCATCTTGCATTTCATAAACAGGCTTAGCATTAACTGCCAATATTATATCCCCATTTTGGAAACCATTCTTTAAGGCTACATCTGTGTAGTCGTATCCCATGGTTGCATTTTGAATAGGAAGAGTTTCCTTGCCCCATGTAAATAGCATCATTGAGAAAATAATAAGAGCTCCTACAAAGTTCATTATCACACCACCAAGCACAATTAGAAGTCTTTGCCAAGCTGGTTTTGAGCGGTATTCCCAAGGATTAACCTCCGATGGAAGCTGGTCAGCAGATGTTGTGTTTTCGTCTATCATGCCCGAAATTGCACAGTAACCACCAAGTGGCACCCAACCAATTCCCCATTCTGTATTATCTGGTTCGGTCTCAAAACTATCTGGTGACTTCTTAGAAAACCAACTTAATTTCCATTTTCCTTTTATCCTCTTAGCTCTTAGTAATGAGAAATATGGATTAAAGAAAAGATAGAACTTATCTACTCTTGTCTTAAATAGCCTTGCAAATAAATAATGCCCTAACTCGTGAATAAATACTAAAAGCGATAATGATACTAATAATGCTAATATTTTCATTGTTTATTATTTGTGTTTATTTTTGTGTGTTTATGCTGTGTTTTTACGTTTAAGTCTTTGTTTTTTTGTTATTTATTTTAAATATAACGAGCCTAATTCTCTTCGAACTTCATTATCTGTGTCAAAAAGGTTACTAACGTCGGGTTTTAGTATAAAATTGTATTTATCCATTGCCTGCTCTATAACATTAGCAATATCTAAGAAGCCTATATTCCCTTTTAAGAAACTTTCTACCGCAATTTCATTTGCAACATTCATAATAGTTGGAAGGTTACCCCCTTTTTCTATTGCCTTATATGCTAAAGATAAACACTTAAATGCTTCGTAGTCTGGCTTCTCAAATGTTAGAGAAGGGTAGTCGAAAATACTAAACTTAGGGAAATTGGTTTTCAAACGCTCAGGATAAGATAAGGCATACTGAATTGGAAGCCTCATATCTGCCAAACCCAACTGTGCCTTAACAGAACCGTCCTCAAACTCAACCATTGAATGAACAATTGATTGCGGATGAACAACAGCCTCTATTTTCTTTGCATCTAAATCAAATAACCACCTTGCCTCAATAACCTCTAAGCCTTTATTCATAAGGGTTGCCGAGTCTATTGTTACTTTCTTGCCCATTACCCAATTAGGATGCCTTAGGGCTTGCTCTGTCGTAACCTTTGCTAAGAAATCCTTTGTCTTTCCTCTAAATGGTCCACCTGATGCAGTAAGTATAATTTTATCTATTTTATTGTAAAACTCACCTGCCAAACACTGAAAAATAGCTGAGTGTTCGGAATCCACAGGAAGTATTGGCACATTGTTCAGGGCTGCAAGCCTTGTTACCATATCTCCTGCCACCACAAGTGTTTCTTTATTCGAAAGTGCTATTGGTTTCTTTGCCTCAATTGCTTTTAGGGTTGGACGAAGTCCTGCAAACCCCACAAGAGCCATCATCACAATATCTACACTCTCCATCTGCACCACATCCTCAATTGACTCTGAGCCTGCAAATACTTTGACCTCGGTTGAGGAAAGTGCCTCCTTAACCTTCAAATACTGACTCTTATCTGCAATAACCACGCAGTTAGGATCAAACTCAAGGGCTTGCTCTATTAGCAAATCAGCCTGAGTGTTTGCAGTTAATACCTCAACAGAAAACCTTTCCTTATGGTGTCTGATTACCTCCAAGGTTTGTTTCCCAATTGAACCTGTTGAGCCTATAATTGCAACTCTTTTTTCTTCCATATTTAGTTTAAACTAATAGTTAATTCTTAGATTGATTTTCTTCGAAAGAAAGCCTAAGTAACGAATCTGCTTTTGAACGCTGAAGTTGAATATTATCATAATTCTTCGCACTATCAATTGTTACAAAATTCAAATCTGGCACATCTTCTCCCAAAACCACCATTCTTATATTGTTTAGCATAAGTTCCTGCTGAGAAATAACCTTTGTTAGGGAATCAATCATTTCTGCATTCTTATATGCTTGTTTTTCCATATCGGCATTTGTGTAGCCTGGTATATATTCTCTAAGTGGAGTAAAAGCAATTAGGACAATTGTAAGTAATATCAATACAATTATCCCTAATCCTACGAAAGTAAAAAGGTTGATTCCTGTTAGCTTGAAAGTAAATTTCTCGGTAAATGTTTCCGAGTCCATCACAATCAACCTATATTTATATTTCATATGGTGATGAAATTTCTTTATTTTCTTTATTGGTCCTTTTACCTTTTTTTTCATTCCCTACCCTCTTCTAATATATGTACCCCACATCAGCTTCTTTCTTATTGCATCAAAGAAACTCTGGTTATTCATCCTAATTAGATTAAATTTAAAATCAGCTTTCTTTATATCAACATTAAAGGGAGCATTAACAGTTGTTGATTGAGAGTCTATATATATTATTATATCTTCACTCGACTGCTTCACCTCTAACCTAATATTTGAGGTATCAGAAATTATGATTGGTCTAAAAGTTAGGTTATGTGGACAAATGGGGGTGATGCCTATACATGGAGTTTGGGGAGTGATTATTGGTCCTCCTGCACTCATATTATAGGCCGTGGAGCCTGTTGGTGTTGTAACAATTACTCCATCTGCGGTATAGGTTGCCAAAAACTCATCATCAATAAAGATTGATATATCTAATAACTCGCCAGCCTTTGCCGAGCGAAGACATATATCATTTAAAGCATATTTATTTTTTATCTCTATACTCTTCTCGTCAACCTTTAATATTGTACGTTTGCCAATATAATAGTCCCTATCCTCCAACTGCTCCAAAAGATTTGCTATCCCATCTCTTCCCACAGAGGTTAGAAATCCAAGATGACCAATATTTATGCCAAGTATAGGTATTTCAGAATGCCCCATAATAGGAAGGGTGTCAAGCAAAGTTCCATCTCCTCCTAATGAAAAGATAATCTCTACCCCCTCTTCCAAATCTTCCTTATTAGTAAAGGTTATAATGGGCTTAGAAAAACTTATCTTATCCTTTATCTTTTCGTAGAAAGACTTATGGATAATGATATAAGGGTTCCTTTGCTCAATCTCTGAAATAAGTTTTTGAACATAAATAATATCATCTTGCTTTGGACTCCTGCCATATAAAGCAACTTTCATTTATTTATTCTTAGTTTGTTTTAGATAAAATCTACATCCGATGTTCCACAAGGAGTGCTGCATAACAAAACACAGTTCTCACAACTTGAAAGCTCACCATGCAAACGGCGTTTGATAATATCTTGTAATGTATCAACCAACTCCTCAATTGAAGCCTTAGAAAGAATCTCGGTGCAAAAAGCAAACATTAGTAACATCTTAGCACTTCTTTCCGAAATACCTCTACTTCGCATATAAAACATAGCCCCTTGGTCAAGTTGTCCAATAGTTGCACCATGAGCACACTTAACATCATCATTGTATATTTCCAAAAAAGGTTGAGTATTTACCACTGCCTTATCGGTCAAAAGTATATTTCTATTGTTTTGTATAGCCTCAGTATATGGAGCATTTTGACTTACATATATATGACCCTTAAACTGAGCCTTAGCCGAGTCGTCAAGTATTCCTTTATATAGTTGGTTGGAATGACAGTTTGGCTGGTTATGACTAACCGAAACCTGATTATCCACAACCTGATCCCTATCCACCATATACAAACCATTAAGGTCAGCCCTTGCGTACTGTCCATCCAAGGCAACAGAAAGCTTGTTTTTAATATCACCACCATTAATACTTAGCCAAAAAGTTTTTAGCTCACAATTGGTATCTAACACAAAATTGCTATCGGTAAAGATTGAAGATAGATTATTGATATTCTCCATCTTATAATATTCTAAACTCGAGTCCTTCTCTAAAACCACAGATATCTTCGATTCGGTCTTGCTAAGATTATCGTTAACCGTATCATCACAATAGATAAGCTTAAGATGACTATTCTCTCCTACAATAATAAGAGTCTTAGCCTCTATTTTCAAAGGCTCAAAAGTCTTAATAACATTAAGGATTTGAAGTGGAGTATCTAAGGTAGTATTTCTTGGAATATAAATAAACAAACCATCCTCATCACTACTAAGAGGTTGAAGATTTTTTGTTGAATTAAATATCGATTTATGATTTTCCATCGCAGACCTAATGCTGCAAATAATAATGTTCTTATCTAATAAAACCTCATTATCATTTCTCTCAAAGAAGAAACCATTGTACTGGTGAATCCTATAAGTTTTAAGCTGTGTCAGATGACAGCTAAAATCTTCAAAATCTTCTTCCTTGGGTCTTATTGCTTTTTTAAAATTATCCATAGTTCTATCTAAGCCATTCGTAACCTTTTTCCTCTAATTCAAGTGCCAATTCCCTTGGTCCTGTTCTAACTATTTTTCCTTCAAATAAAACGTGAACAAAATCAGGAACAATATAGTCAAGAAGTCTTTGGTAGTGAGTAATTAAAATTGTAGACACCTCAGGCGACCTAAGAGCATTAACCCCAGAGGCTACTACCCTAAGAGCATCAATATCTAAGCCAGAGTCAGTCTCATCAAGTATTGAAAGCCTAGGGTGAAGCATAGCCATTTGGAAAATCTCGTTTTTCTTTTTCTCACCCCCCGAAAACCCTTCATTAACCGAACGGCTCGCAAGCTTAGTATCCAAGTCAACAATCTTCTTTTGCTTCTCCATAAGCTTCATAAACTCCATAGAAGGCATAGGATCCAAGCCCTTATACTTCCTTTGCTCGTTTATAGCAGTCTTCATAAAATTAGCAATACTTACACCAGGAATTTCCACAGGATATTGAAACCCAAGGAATATACCCTCAGCAGCCCTCTGCTCAACAGAAAGCTCGAAAAGGTTTTTACCCTCATAAAGAATCTCACCCTGAGTGACATCGAAAGTATCTCTACCAGCTATAATTGAAGCAAGAGTACTCTTCCCATTGCCGTTAGGTCCCATAATAGCGTGAACCTCGCCCTTGTTAATCGTTAGATCAACACCCTTCAAAATCTCTTTACCATTAATTGAGGCATGAAGGTTTTTTATTTCTAATAATGACATATAATTATTCCTTATCTTTAGTTTTTTTTAATCTCTCTATTTCATCTCTAAGCTCCGCTGCCGCATCATAATCTTCCTGCACAACAGCAATAGCCAATAATTTCTCTAAACCCTCAATTCGTAGGTCATCAGAAGTTTCAATAATAATTTTAATATCATTATATGGCATCAGCTCCACCTCCATTTCACTCGAATGGAAGCCTACAACTCTCAAGATTTCTTCGCTTGCAAAGATAGGTGATTTAAATTTAAGAGCCATATTTATAGCATCAGAACTTCTTGCATCAAATATCTTTTTCTCCCCATCACAAACACATACAATATTTGCAACATAAGCCCCCTCATAAAAACTAGTAATAACCACCTCCTCAATCGCAATATTATATCCATTTAAAACATTGAAAAACAAATCATGAGTAAGCGGCCTGGGCATCTGAACACCGTCCATCAAAACCAAAATCCTCTTAGCCTCCTGCTCACCAATAGCAATATTTAGCATCCTCTCACCCTCCTCTTCCTTCAAATAAATCTCATATAAGTTCCCATTCGAAGCCTCAACAACCTTCTCGATATTCATTTTCTTCTTTTCCATAACACCTAAAATATATACTCAATAAACATATAACGCAGAAAAACATCATTTTGTTTGCAATATCAACGAAAAAACTCTTCCCCCAATACACAACCATAAGAAACCCCCAAAGATAGAAAACAATTTTGAAATAGAAAAACAAATTGCATTTAATTTAAATTATGTATTATCACTCCCAATAATCCCACACTTTCTCAAAATCCTTTAAAACCTTATTGTGACAAAAAAAAGGGTCATCGCAAACACAATAACCCCCAAAAACCATTTAGTTTTTACTTCTCAGCATTTCAGACGTGATGAATCACGTCTCTACCTCTTACCTTTTACTTTTTACCTATTGCAATCCCTTAATCTCAAGGTTAGCCTCAGCAAAACCAGTCTTAGATAATGAGCGTTTGAACTCAGGAGAAGGATAGAAACGACATCTAAAAGCCTTAATGGTCGAAGCATCCACATCATCCAATTCCAGCATAGCAGTTGCCTTAATTGCAGGAATAAAAGACCCCAGATAAGCAAACTTAACAGCTTCCCCATTCATCAC
>DUQY01000167.1 GCA_012837565.1 Bacteroidales bacterium
AATACCTGCTGCTCCCATATCTTGCATCCCTATTATTGCACCACTCTTGCCTAATTCTAAGCTAGCCTCTAATAATAGTTTTTCTTGGAATGGGTCTCCTACCTGAATTGAAGGAATATCATCAGCAGAGTTTTCTGTAATGCCAGCTGAAGCAAAACTTGTTCCGTGAATTCCATCCTTGCCAGTAGCAGAACCTACTATATAAATAGGGTTTCCTTTACCGGTAGCAATTGCAGAAATTAAATCGTCCTTTGACATAATCCCAACACTCATAGCATTTACCAGAGGATTATTTTCATAGCATGGATCAAAAAATACTTCTCCTGCTACAACTGGAACCCCAAAAGCATTGCCATAATCACCAATACCTTTTGTAACTCCTTTTAGTAGCCATTGGGTATGAGAATTATCTATATCTCCAAAACGAAGTGAGTTAAGTTGAGCAATAGGACGAGCTCCCATTGTGAAAATATCTCTATTTATTCCACCAACTCCTGTTGCAGCACCTTGATAAGGCTCAACCGCAGATGGGTGGTTATGTGACTCTATCTTAAAAACGCAAGCTATTCCATTTCCAATATAAACCATACCTGCATTCTCTTCTCCAGCCTTAACCATTAACTGGTCTCCCTCTCGAGGTAGTGTTTTTATTTGTTTAATCGAATTTTTATATGAAGCGTGTTCGCTCCACATTACTGAATAAATACTTAACTCAGTAAAATTTGGGGTGCGTCCAAGGATGCTACAAATTTGTTCAAACTCTTCTGGCAATAACCCTAATTCTTTAGCAGTTGCAACGTTAACGGATTGATTCTTTATCATAGAAACTTAATATTTTTAAAGTGCAAAGTTAGTAAATTCATCTCAAAAGCCAACATAAAATCTCCTATTTTACATTAATTAGAAAAACAATGATAATTTTGCACCGATTATAAGGCTATTTTAATTGGTGAAAATTCTTTGGTTAAAACGATATAAATAATATAAGGTTATGATTTTTAGAACAGAGATAAACCCTAAAAAAACTCTGGAGCCCATTCAACACTCAGATTCTATCAGTTTGATTGGCTCTTGTTTCACTCAATCGATTGGAAATAAATTAAGAGAAAATGGATTCACAACCGATATTAATCCTTTTGGCATAATTTATAATCCAATTACCATTTCAGAATGCATTGACAGCATTTCCACTAATACATTTCTAAAAAATGAAGATTTGGTTTTTGGAGGAGATTTTTTTAAAGCCTATTCTCATCATGGGGATTTTAAATCTCAGACAAAGGAAGGGCTATTGGAGATAATTAATACTAGGATTGAAGAAAGCAATAAGTTTATCAAGGACTCGAAATATCTAATTCTAACTCTTGGCACTGCTTGGGTTTATGTGCATAATGATACAAATAGAGTGATGGGCAATTGCCATAAAATGAATGCTAATTTATTTACCAAAAAGCTGCTATCAATTTCTGAAATTGTTGAAAGCATGACAAATAGTATCAATTTATTTTTCTCTAATAATAAGAATGCAAACTCCAAGATCATAATAACCATTTCTCCAATCAGGCATTGGAAAGATGGTTATAGGGAAAATCAAATTAGTAAGTCTATTCTGCATTTGGCAACAGAGGAGATATGCAATAAAAATCCAAGAGTTGAATACTTCCCCTGCTACGAAATTCTTATGGACGACCTAAGAGATTATCGGTTTTACGCAGACGATATGCTACATCCAAACAATTTAGCAGTAGAATATATTTGGGAGAAATTCCAAGAAGCATATTTCAATCCAAAAACAATAGAACTTGCCAAACGTTTTGAAAACCTGCAAAGGATGAAAGACCACAGAGTTTTTAATCCAGATACTGATTCCCATAAAGCATTTCTTAGGAAGATAGACACTTTGGAAGAAGAACTTAGAATTGAGAAAAATAAATAAAATATAAAGATAATGAATAAAGGATTTGAAATAGAGGCCTGTGTTAGCTCCATTGAAATGGCAATTGAGGCTGAAAAAGGAGGTGCAGATAGGATTGAACTTTGCTCTGCCCTAAGTGAAGGAGGATTAACCCCTTTCCCGTCTTTAATTACAATGGTTAAAGACTACCTCAACATTAAAACCATGGTTATGATTCGCCCAAGAGGTGGAGATTTCTGCTATTCTGATATAGAATTCGAAACAATGAAAAGAGATATCTTGTTTTGCAAATCGCAGAATGTTGAAGGCGTAGTTTTTGGAATACTTAACCCTGATGGTACAATTGACAAACACAGAACAAAAGAACTTGTTGAACTTTCAAGACCACTAAAAATATGTTTTCATAGGGCAATTGATATGAGTAATGATTATATTAAAGCCTTTAATGATATTGTGGAATGTGGTTGTGATAGGATTCTTTCCTCAGGAAAAGAAAATAGAGCATTAGATGGATTAGATTTAATTTCAGAAATACAAAAACTATCTCAGGGTAGAATAGAAATTATGGTAGGATCTGGAGTAGGGGCTGAGAATGCAAAAGAAATATACGATAAAACAAGAGTTAACCACTTCCATCTAAGTGCAAAAACCACTATTCAAAGCAATATGATTTACCGTAATCCTAAAATCTCAATGGGCAAGTCAGGCGATGTGGAAGAATATGATATATTATTTACAGATGCAAGTAAAATAAAGGCATTACGAAGAGTCCTAAACTCCTTATAAGCAACCGAAATTTTATTGGTAAAAGTTTTAGAAAATAAAGATTTCTTCCTCCTGACTTTGACTAATCTTTTTACCATATTTTGTATTAATCGCCATATCAGATTATTATAGCTTTTGGGCACATTTTAGGGTTTTGTAAAATAAAATTACTTATTTTGCTGCATGTATTTACGCAGAGAATCAAATACAAGAAGCTTTTTCAAGTGAAGAGAGCATTTATTATAATCAAAATTGAAGAGTTAGGACGCAAAATTTCGTTTCCAATCTTCTAATACTATTCGTGAAAACAAGCCCAAAAAAGAGACAAAATTAAAACGCTATAATAATATACTGAAACGCCGTTTTAAAAAAATAAAACGAAGATTCAAGAAATTAAAACGGCGTTTCATAAAGACCTCATCTTTTCAAATTTATATCCCGTCTTTTTTAATTTATATCCCACCTTTTTTAATTTATGTCCCACCTTTTTTCACAAAGATAAACTCCTAATTTTGACAAGTCTTTTTACTGTGTTTTCTATTAATAGCCATATAAAATTATTATAACATATGACATAGATTTTTGGGCCTTGCATAATCAAAGTCAGAAAATAATAGTTCATTTATTGGTAAAAGTTTTGGCAAATAAAGATTTCTTCCTTTTATTAGTTTTTTGTTCAATATAATTGTTGTATTTTTGCAACCTGAAATAGTGAACGGTTTCACGTTAAAAGAATTTTATTCAAACACTTATAAAATCAAAAAAATGGCAAAAGAAAAGAAATTTTTGACTTGCGATGGTAACCAAGCTGCTGCACATGTTGCATACATGTTCAGTGAAGTATCGGCTATTTATCCAATCACTCCTTCTTCACCTATGGCTGAATATGTTGACGAATGGGCAGCAAACGGCAGAAAAAACATATTTGGAGAACAAGTAAAATTAGTAGAAATGCAATCTGAAGCAGGAGCTGCAGGAGCATTACACGGATCTCTTCAAGCAGGAGCTCTTACAACTACTTATACAGCTTCTCAGGGATTATTATTAATGATTCCTAATATGTATAAACTTGCTGGACAACTTCTTCCTGCAGTTTTCCACGTTACAGCTCGTACGCTTGCTTCTCAAGCTCTTTCTATTTTTGGAGATCACTCTGACATTTACGCTTGTCGTCAAACAGGCTTCGCAATGCTTGCTTCAAATTCTGTTCAAGAGGCAATGGATTTGGCTGGAGTTGCTCACCTTAGTGCAATTAGAGGAAGAGTTCCTTTTATGCACTTCTTCGACGGCTTTAGAACATCTCACGAAATACAAAAAATTGAGACTATTTCTACAGAAGAAATGTCAGGTCTTCTTGACCAAGACGCTTTAAGAAAATATAGAGAAAACGCTCTAAATCCTGAAAGCCCATTTATTCGTGGTACAGCTCAAAACCCTGACGTTTACTTCCAAGCAAGAGAGGCTTCAAATCCTTTCTATGATGCAATTCCTGACATTGTTAATGGATATATGCAAGAAGTTGGTAAAATTACTGGCCGTGAGCATAAACCATTTGAATATTATGGACCAGAGGATGCAGAAAACATTATTGTTGCAATGGGTTCAGTTTGCGACACTATTAAAGAAACAATAGATTACTTAGGTAAAAAAGGCGAAAAAGTAGGTTTGATTTCTGTTCACCTATACCGTCCTTTCTCTTCTAAGTATTTCTTCAATATATTCCCAAAATCAGTAAAGAACATTTGTGTTTTAGACCGCACAAAAGAACCTGGTGCTAATGGAGATCCATTATACCTTGACGTAGTTGAACTATTCAACAACAAAGAAGTTCGTCCAATGATTATTGGTGGAAGATATGGTTTATCTTCAAAAGATACTACTCCAGCACAAGTTATTTCAATAATTGAAAACTTAAAATCTAAAACTCCAAAGAACCAATTTACTGTTGGTATTGTTGATGATGTTACTTTCCATTCACTTCCTGTTCTTCCAGAAATATCAATGGAAGCAGAAGGAACATTTGAAGCTAAATTCTATGGCTTAGGTGCTGACGGTACTGTTGGAGCTAACAAAAACTCAATTAAGATTATTGGAGATAACACTGATAAGTATTGTCAAGCATACTTTGCATACGATAGTAAGAAATCAGGTGGTTTCACTTGTTCTCACCTTCGTTTTGGTGACACTCCAATCCGTTCTCCATATTTGGTAACAACTCCTGACTTTGTTGCTTGCCACGTATTCCCTTACCTAAGCATGTATGAAATATTAAAAGGAATTAAGCCTAATGGCACCTTCCTTTTAAACTCTATATATGATGCTGATGAGACTGTTAAGAATCTTCCTTCTAAAATTAGAAAGATACTTGCACAAAAGAATATTAACTTCTACATCATTGACGCAACTAAGATTGCAGAAGAAATTGGTTTAGGAAATAGAACAAACACTATCCTTCAATCAGCGTTCTTCAAAATTGCTAACGTAATTCCTTACAAATTAGCAGTAAGTCAAATGAAGAAAGCAATTGATAAATCTTACGGTAATAAGGGAGAAAACATAGTTAATATGAACTATGCTGCTGTTGACCGTGGATCGGACATTATTAAGGTTGAGGTTAAGAAAGAATGGGCTAATGAAAAAGATGCTTCTGCACATGAAGCAGATATGAGCCGTCCAGAATTTATCAGAAATGTTGTTGATGTAATCAATGCACAAGAAGGAGATATTCTTCCTGTATCTGCATTTACTGGTATAGAAAATGGAACATTCCCTTCAGGAACTTCACAATATGAAAAAAGAGGTATAGCTTCTCATATTCCAGAATGGTTATCTGAAAACTGTATTCAATGCAACCAATGTTCTTATGTTTGTCCTCACGCTGCAATTCGTCCTTTCCTTATCGATAAAGATGAATTAGCAAAACTACCACAAGATACTAAAACGTTAAAAGCAACTGGTAAAGAATTTGAAGGTCTTCAATTCCGTATACAAGTAAGTGCTCTTGACTGTACTGGTTGTGGTAACTGCGTTGATGTATGTCCTGCTAAAACAAAAGCATTAGTCCTTCAACCACTTGCTTCTCAAATTGGTGAAGCTAAACGTTGGGATACAATTAGAAAAGACGTTTCTAATAAAGCTCACTTAGTTGATATAGCTAAAAACGTTAAGAATTCTCAATTTGCACAACCATTATTTGAGTTCTCAGGAGCTTGTGCTGGTTGTGGAGAAACTCCATATATTAAGTTAATAACTCAATTATTTGGAGATAGAATGATGGTTGCAAATGCAACAGGATGTTCTTCTATCTACGGTGGTTCATGCCCATCAATGCCTTATACTAAAAATGAAGACGGTAGAGGTCCAGCTTGGGCTAACTCTTTATTTGAAGATAATGCTGAGTTTGGTTTAGGTATGTACACTGCAACTCAAAAAATGAGAGACAGAGTTGAAAACCTAATGATAGAGGGATTGACTTGCGAAACTTGCACTGCTGATCAAAAACTATTATTCCAATTATGGCTAGATAACCGTGAAAATGCTGAAATTACACAACAAGTTTACGATAAATTAGTACCTACATTAGAAGCTTGCGGATGTGATGTTTGCAAAGGACTTTACGCAAACCGTAAATTTATCGGTCAAAAATCACAATGGATATTTGGTGGAGACGGTTGGGCTTATGATATTGGCTACGGTGGACTTGACCACGTTATTGCCTCTGGCGAAAACGTTAATATCTTAGTTATGGATACTGAGGTATATTCAAACACAGGTGGACAAGCATCAAAGGCTACTCCAGTTGGAGCAATTGCAAAATTTGCTGCAGCAGGAAAACGTATCCGTAAGAAGGACCTTGGAATGATGGCTACAAATTATGGTTATGTTTACGTAGCACAAGTTGCTATTGGATCTAACCAAGCACAATTCTTAAAGGTAATAAAAGAAGCTGAGGCTTATAACGGACCTTCTCTAATTATTGCTTACTCACCTTGTATTAACCATGGTTTAAAACGTGGAATGGGTAAAACTCAAGAAGAAGGAAAACGTGCAGTTGAATGCGGATATTGGCACTTATGGAGATATAATCCAGAATTAGCAGATAAGGGAGAGAATCCTTTCATACTTGACTCAAAAGAGCCAGAATGGGATAAATTCCAATCCTTTATTGACGGGGAAGTTCGTTATAGTTCATTAAAGAAAGCGTTCCCAGAGGAAGCAACAGAACTATTCCGTTTATCTCAAGAAAATGCTCTATGGCGTTATAATTCTTACAAGAGATTAGCTACACAAGATTGGAGTAAATAATCTAATCTATTAAAATATTCTTAAGCTGCCTCAATAAATGGGGCAGCTTTTTTTGTTGTTAAATAATTATTATTACCTTTGCTTATTATTTCTACATATAATCACTTAAAACTAATATTATGAAAATTTTAGACGAGTTTAAATCCTTTGCAGTTAAAGGCAACGCTATTGATATGGCTGTTGGTATAATCATTGGTGGAGCTTTTGGAAAGATTATCACCTCTATTGTTAGCGATATCATTATGCCTCCAATTGGATTATTAGTTGGAGGGGTAAATTTCACTGACTTAAAGTTTATGTTAAAGGATGCTGTTGGTGATGTTCCTGCGGTTACAATAAATTATGGTAATTTTATTCAGGTAGCATTTGACTTCATAATCATTGCATTCTCTATCTTTATGGTAATTAAACTTCTTAATTCTGCAAAAAGAAAAGAAAAGGTTGAAGAAGTAAAAGAAGAAGCTCCTGCTGCTCCAACAAAAGAAGAAATCTTATTGACAGAAATTAGAGACCTATTAAAGAATAAATAATAAGGTTTCTCGTTCTATCATAGAATAATCTCTTATTGAAACTTAAAACAAGAGGGTCTAATTATTTAGATTCTCTAGTTTTCTTTATGTAGTAACTTTGAAACCTAATCTTAATATGAAACTTAAACACATTGTTCTTACCCTGCTTTTATCCTCTTCTTACCTTCTTAATGCTCAAGACAATAGCAAAGCCAAGTTAATTGGTGGGATGTATGTTCACTCAGGCTATTTGGGTAATATTAAGGACTTATCTTACGGACTTGGAGGGAAGCTTTCTTTTAGATTAAATGAGTATTTTAGGATAGGTGGAGAGGGTTATGGTAGTAGTTCAGAGTTTAAAAAAGATGGAAGCTTCTATTCAATTGGTTGGGGAGGTGTTTTGGGAGAATTTATAATCGCTGATATAAAGAAAACCAATATTCTTATTGGCTTTACTATTGGAGGGGCTGTTAATAAACAAATGGATATTATTAAAAAAACGGATGAAATAGGGATGCCAGATATGGTATTTTGGGAAAAGGAAAGCACCATGATTATTTCTCCTTTTCTTTCCTTTGAATATGCTGTTTCGAAAAAGGCAAACCTAAGTTTGAAATTTGATTATTTAATCTCTCCTACCAATGATATTTTCAATTCAGGACTAAGAGTTTATATAGGTTGCTTATTTAATATGATAGGCTAAGTAATCGGGCTCAATGAATCGCTGTTCTAATTCCGTAGATCTTCGTTTCATTTTTCTATCTCTTAGATCTAATTTCCTGAATCGCTGTTTTAATTTCTTGTATCTTAAAAACAAAAAAAAAGACCATATAAATATGTCTTTTTCTTTGTACACCAGGCCGGAATCGAACCGGCACGAAGTTTCCCTCACCAGATTTTGAGTCTAGCGCGTCTACCAATTCCGCCACTAGTGCATGAGTTTATATCCTCAATTAGGTTTGCAAAGGTAGTAATATTTTCTTTTTATGCAAATAAACAATGATTTTTTTTTCTATTCGAATATTCTTCACTAACTTTGCAACTTCAAAACAGAAATAATTTAAGCATAAATCATGCAAAATAACACTTCAGAAGACCTTGTTTCGATATTTTCAGGCAGGGCAACTAAATACTTAGCACAAGAAATAGCAAACCTTTACGGAAAACCACTTGGAGACTCGCAAGTTCTGCAATATGCTGACGGAGAATTCCAACCTTCTTTTGAAGAAAACATCAGAGGAAGAGACGTTTTTATTATTCAATCTACATTTGCTCCTTCAGATAACTTAATGGAGTTATTGATGTATGTTGATGCTGCAAAACGTGCCTCAGCTAAAAGAATTATTGCTGTTATACCTTATTTTGGTTTTGCTCGACAAGACCGTAAGGATAAACCTCGTGTTCCAATTACTGCAAAGCTTATTGCTGACATTCTAACCTCTGTCGGAGTAACTCGTGTTATAACTATTGACCTTCACGCTGATCAAATACAAGGTTTTTTCAACGCACCAGTTGATCACCTTTATGCTTCTTCAATATTTATTCCTTATTTAAGAGGACTTGCAAGCGCTAGTTTCAACTTAGATGATGTTTTATTCGCTTCACCTGACGTTGGGGGAACAAAAAGAGCAAGTGAATATGCAAAGAAATTGAATTGTGGTTTTGTAATGTGTTATAAACAAAGAAACAAACCAAACGAAATTGGTACAATGCAATTGATTGGGGATGTAAAAGGTAAACATGTTATTTTGGTCGATGATATTGTTGACACAGGAAACACTCTTTGCAAGGCAGCAGAAGTAATTATGGCAAACGGAGCAAAATCTGTTAGGGCAATGATTACGCATGCGGTTTTAAGTGGAACTGCTGTTGAGAAAATAGAGAACTCAACAATGGAAGAGCTTATTGTAACAGATACAATTCCATTAAAACAAATATCAGCCAAAATTAGATCCTTATCAGTTGCTCCTATTTTTGCAGAAGCAATTCGCAGGGTTGAATTTAACGAATCAATCGCTGACTTCTACGAAATGGCTATTAGCAAAAAAGGAGTTACTATTAAATTTTAATATATAAGCCCTAAAATAGGGAATTAATCAATAAATAAAAATAAAAAAGATGAAAACAGTATCAATGAGCGGTTCTGCACGTCAGGACGTAGGGAAAAAAGATGCAAAATCACTTCGTCGCCAAGGTAGAGTACCTTGTGTTGTTTACGGAGGAGAAGAACAAGTAAGATTTTCTGTACTTGAAACAGAATTTAAACCATTATTGTTCTCTCCAGACACACACTTTGTTGAATTAGACATTGATGGTCAAAAAACAAAAGTTATCCTTCAAGAAATTCAATACCACCCAATTTCTGATGAAGTTATTCATGCTGACTTTTTACGTCTAAATGACGATAAGGCAATTATTCTTTCTATCCCAGTTAAGCCAGTTGGAGTTTCTCCAGGTGTACTTCAAGGAGGGAAACTAATAATTAAGATTCGTAAAATGAAACTAAAGGGTCTTCCTAACGATTTCCCTCAATATGTTGAAGTGGATATTTCTAAACTTAACGCTGGTCAATCAGTAAGAGTTGAAGAAATTGAAGTTGCAAATGTAGAGAAACTTGACGTTAAAACTTCAATTGTTGTTTTGGTTCAAGCAACTCGCGCAAAGAAATAAGATAATATATCTATTAAATACTAAACAGCGATCAATAATATGCTCGCTGTTTTTTTATTTTCTAAATATCAATTCAAACAAAAAAACTACCTTTGTAGACTAAAATAT
>DUQY01000168.1 GCA_012837565.1 Bacteroidales bacterium
CCGTGAAAACGAAGGAAGACACCAAATAAAAGAGCTAAGGTTACCCATGCTCCTATGCTTACTGAAGCATTTTTCATTGAAACAACCTTATCTTCTTTCTCAAAAACACCTAAATCTAAGATTAAGATGCCAGCAATTACTATGGTAAAGCCAATAAAAAAGAGAATCTCGAAGAGTGATGAATCCATATTGAAATAATATTATATTTAGTTTATGGATGCAAATTTAAAGATAATAACTATAAGTCACGTAGTTTTTTAGTATTTTTGTGCAAAATATGAAGATTATGAACGTATCTATATTTATTCCTTGCAGCATCGACCAGTTCACACCCCAAACAGGAAGGAATCTAATAAGTTTACTTGAAAGGCTTGGACATAGTGTTGAGTATAACCCTGAACAAACTTGTTGTGGAAGACTGCTTTATGATAATGGCAACTGGAGTGAGGCAAAAGAAATTGGAGAGAAATTCATTAATAACTTTGGTATCAGAAATTATATTGTCGGATGCTCGACTTCCTGCATAGGTTATGTGAAAAACAATATGGGAAAGCTTTTCTTTAACACTTCCAATCATAACCTTTATAAGAATATTAATGAGAAAATTGTTGATATAACTGAGTTTTTGGTTGATATTACGCAGACCCTAAACGTTGGAGCTTACTTTCCGCACAAGGTTTCAATACATTATGACTGCCATTCCTTGAACGAATATAATATAGAGGAAGAAACTAAACTCCTACTTCAAAACGTTAGAGGCTTAGAGATTGTTAGTTCGAACAAAAATAACTTCTGCTGTGGCTATGCCGGGATGTTTGCAACCTTTAATGAACCAGTTTCAATGGCACTTGCCCAAAGGAAGGTTGAACAAGCAATAAATGAAGGTGCAGAATACATAGTAAGCACCGACCAGTCTTGCCTTCTACATCTTCAAACCTATATAGATAAGCATAAAATCAATCTCAAAACCATACATATTGTTGATTTACTATGCCAAGTTGAGGAGAATATATTTGAAAATGAATAAGAAAACAAGTCAAGATAATAAGACAAAACCTGTGGATAAAGAAAAACAAGTATATTCTTGGGGAGACAGACGCCCATATAATTCATATTCAAACTACTTTAAAAAGGAATTTGGACAAAGAGTTCAAAAGCTATCAATTGATGCTGGCTTTACTTGTCCAAATAGAGATGGAAAAATAGGTTATGGAGGTTGCACATTTTGTGACAATAACGCCTTTAACCCATCATATTGTGAGCCATCTAAGTCCATAACTCAACAGATTGATGAAGGAATTGAGTTTCATAAGTGGCGATACGATAAGGTAAACAAGTATTTGGCATATTTCCAACCTCATTCCAATACCTATTCAGATATAGAAACCCTAAGAAAGCTCTACCAGGAGGCATTAAGCCACCCTAATATTATAGGATTAGTTATAGGAACCAGACCTGACTGCGTAGATACTGAGAAACTTGACTATATTGCAGAGCTTTCTAAGGACTATTATATAATGTTGGAGTATGGAATAGAAAGTTGCCACGATAAAACACTTGAAAGAATAAATAGAGGGCATACATTTTCTCAGACCAAATGGGCAATACAAGAGAGCGTAAAGAGGGAAATAAAGACAGGAGGTCATATAATCTTTGGCTTACCATCTGAAACAAAG
>DUQY01000169.1 GCA_012837565.1 Bacteroidales bacterium
TGTGAATTGCTTTCATAAGTTTATATCTTTGGTATTGGAAACAACTCTGTTATTGAAGGTCGAACAATTGGTCGAGTTGTGAATTGCTTTCATAAGTTTATATCTTTGGTATTGGAAACAACAGATAGGTCGCAAAGCATCTTCCGAGATATGTTGTGAATTGCTTTCATAAGTTTATATCTTTGATATTAGAAACAACCGGATGTACATATCATGCTAACTGACAGTTGAATATCAAAGCAATTAGGATTCAAAAATGAAGTTGTTTCAAGTAAAAAATCCCGCACATGTTGCGGGATTTTTTGTTCTACCTGACTATTGCTAAAAATATAAGATTTTACAAATAATATAATAAGGTTTGATTTTTGGTAATTTATAGCGAGTTACTAAGGTTTGGAAAAGAGTTGAATCTTATGAAGAATAATTTAATTTGAATTGCAAAAGTGATAGAGAAGCAAAAGTATTCATCAAATAAATTTAAAGATTGTGAGTTATAAAAACCTTAGTAAAATAGGCTATCTATACTCCAAAAACCTTATTAGCTTATTAATAACCTTGCTTTTGAAGGCACATAATAGACAGGTAAATAAAGGGCTATACCTAAAGTGCTGATTGTATTTATTTATATAAACACAAAATTTCACGTGTATTCCCTGAAAATTTAAAATAACTCTAATTGTTGATACGGTGTTTTCACTTCCTCTTCTTTTTTACCAATAAACATTTCCATATTTCCAAACTGTTTGTCGGTAATGCACAAAATGCCGATATGACCATTGGGTGGAAGATTGTTTTTCACTCTATTGATATGTACTTGGGCATTCTCTCTACTGGCACAATGGCGCAAGTATATTGAAAACTGAAACATAGTGAAACCATCATTCAAAAGTTTCTTACGAAAGATAGTATAGTTTTTCCTCTCTTTCTTGGTTTCAGTTGGCAAATCAAAAAGTACAAGTACCCACATAATCCTATATTGATTAAACCGTTGCATAGTTAGTCGAATGAAGGATATTTAATTTTTCTAACCTCCCCCATAAAGCATTGTGCCAAAGATGCAGTTGTTTGTTGCATTGCCACCATCAACGGACTTCTCTTGTTATTGATGATAACATCCAGTACTGGAATATTCAACAATTCACTTTTGTGTTCTTTAGTTATTTCAGATACATCAGAAGAACCTTGCATTATTTCAATGACCAATTTATCCACATAAGGACGGTAAGGCTCCATAATATCATCGGCCAAACAATAAGCATTATACTTACTGCGATGATGGATACCCAGTGTTGGCAACAAACCACTTGCCACTAATGAACGAGCAACAATAGCACGCAAAACAGCATAACCATAATTGAGTAAATTATTGGGCGGATCTCCTTCCCTACTGCGGACAAAGTTTTGAATAGTAGGAAAAATATTTGCCCAATAATAGACTGCTGCACGCGCTTCATAATTATCAGGGTCTCCGCTTTTTACATCGCTTCGCCATTTGTGCATGTTCTTCACTACGATTCCTGTGGTGGTAGATAAAACATGTGCTTGATTTTTAATTTTTGCTTCTACAGTCTGCTGCCAAAGTTGTTTTTTCAATGGAAGCGAAGCTTCAATTTGATTTCGATATCGCTCTGTTTGAGTAGTATTGTAAGCAAGTGGAAGCATAAGCCCATAAGGCATTCTTTTACTGTTGCAGGTAATCAATGCGCAGTTGTTCTCCAACAGTTTCTCCATCAGTCCATGCGTAAGTGTTATCTGTTTATTATCCAACACTACTACTCCTATATCTTCAATAGGAATAACTTTCACAGCTCTGGATTTGAAGCTCTCAGGCAACTTGTCATTTCTCTCTACTTCAGGTAGTCGTATTACCAATTGACTATTTTTGAGTGACAGATAAGCTGGATTGCCAAAGTAGAGGGTTTTCTTAATCATATTACATCATCTTATCATATTTGTTACATTTCCTAATCGATCAACTTCTAATTTCCAACAGGATTCTTTAATCATTATCCCATGAATATCTCTTTCCATCTTGTTTAATGATGAAAATTCATATTTATCATAAATGCAAACTGCAACATTACTCTTTATATAAAAAGCACGTGCACCAGTGCAACTAACCATTTTATAAATTCTTAATATTTGCTCATTCGTCAAACTATTAATATTTACTGAGCTAGGATTTGCTATTTCCTCATCTGTTGGCACAAATACAAGGTCATTTGGAGAGAGTGAAAATAAGAACCTTCCAAATTCAGGTTTTGTTGGAATTAAAGGTTCTGCTTTTAATGCATCTTTTGATAAAACTGCACGTTGCTTTTGATGTTCCACTACCTCATTAAAAGGAATAGTATCAAAAACTCGTTTTTGTTTATCATCATCCATATAAATAGCGAAAAAGAGATTGGTGCCTTTTGCGGCCTCAACAAATTTGGTTGATTTAGGACTTTTCAGATTTTCAGAAACAGAAAACTTCTTGCCTACTTCATATATCCGAACATTACGAATAGGTTTATGATTTTTGCCATTGTTTAAAGCTACTATATTAGCATTCATATCCTCAA
>DUQY01000170.1 GCA_012837565.1 Bacteroidales bacterium
AAATAATAACTCATAGTCTTATACATTTAAATTGTTAATAAAATTAATTTTCTCTGTTTTCAATTTCCAAAGATAGCATATAAAATTGAATAAACCAAAAATACCCAAAAAAAAACAAGTAAAAAGCCAACATAAGCCAGCTCCTTCAATAACTTAGAGACCCTTGACCAAATAGCAATCAGCCCTAAGAAAGTAGCAATAGCCAAATAAAATAGAGGGAGATAATTTTATATCCCCCTCAATAGTTCATACGTGATAAATCACGTCTCTACCTCTTACCTTTTACTTTTTACCTATTGCAACCCCTTAATCTCAAGGTTAGCCTCAGCAAAACCAGTCTTAGATAATGAGCGTTTGAACTCAGGAGAAGGATTGAACCTGCAACGAACGGTTTTAATGGTCGAAGCATCCACATCATCCAATTCCAGCATAGCAGTTGCCTTAATTGCAGGAATAAAAGACCCCAGATAAGCAAACTTAACAGCTTCCCCATTCATCACGTGCCTTGAAACAGTTATTTCCAAAGCTTTTAAGCAAGCCAAAACGTCAGGATAAGAAACAGTAGTAGACTCTGAAATCTCCTCACATAACTGATCCATAGTCACATCATTTGAGCGAAATATTCTTGCTAAATACTTCTGCCCTGGGTTAGCACCAACCTGAATTAGTCGCTTTACCTTTACATATTTAATCATAATTGTATGCGATTACCTTATACTATCGCGAGGTTTTTTGTTTAAATAATTGTGATTAGCAGAAATAAACTTTTTATGTCTTTTATATCACCCTACAAAGATACGCATAATATCCCAGACTACCAAGCCTTTAGCACTCCAAAACACAAGCTACCACTCAAAAACACGCAACTTTCTGACTAAATTTACTTTTAAGTAGTTTTTATGGCTCTACAACCTTTATCATATAACTCCGTAATAATATATTGATTGATTTTTGGTGGTTGATTATAAAGATCATTAACAGTTCTTTCAACCTCAGCTATTGTAAAGTCCTCTCCTTCATAAAGCTCAGTAAAGAAATTGACAATAACAGATTTTGGTATACTATAGGTAGTTGCTTGCGGAGTAACCTTTACAATCATATTATGCCTTCCTTTAGTATATTTCTCAAACCATTGCACCATCTCCAATAATATATCGCAATGTGATGTAGTATATTCAGGAGCTTTGCTTCTGGTTGTAGTTGTATAAGAATTGTTTATACAATCACATACAGTGTATTTCACTTCAGGTGCAGGTTTTTCAAGTGAAATATCGCTTACAAGAAAAAGCTCCGCATTCTCATTGAAATAAGGATTTGAATCAGCAGATACATATGCAGCACCCTGAACAGCCATAGCAGCATTATCAAATTTAACTCCAAACTTACCCTCATAATAATCTTTAACCCTACTAAAACCTTGCTTATGATATATAGATATTTTTTCAACATCACTCCCCCTCTGCTCATAAACACCACTATCACAAGTCAATCGTTGATTAATCTCTTCAATACGAGAATCCTTCACAATATCCACAATAACCTTAAGACCCAACCCACTAGGCGAAAGAAACGCCATCCGAGTAAAAGCATCCTCTCCAAATTGACTCTTCAAGTCTTCAATATCACAATTATTATCCATATTATCCTTGAAGTCAAGATCCAATATAACCCTCTCATTATACAAACACATATTTTCCGCCTTCCTACTTGAACTCATCAGGCAAGACAAGGTAACAAACTCTAAGTGTTTCTTAACCGAATCATAACGAATCTTAGCTGCCTCATCACCAGTCTTAATAAATAAAGAATAATGATTCCTCATATTAATATATACATCATTTTGAGCATTCTTCTTCAGAATGTCTAACAATTGATAATCATTAATATACTGCTTAGGAACTTTTTTATATACAGAACTCCATAATTGAAACCTTTTCAATCCATTTACGTTTACTGAACTTAACCCTTCAGTAGGGGTCTTTAATTTTTCCATTTTTTTTAATTGTTATTTTATTAACCAGCATTTAAGCTGGTACTATTTTAATTGTAAAATAGCAGTGCAAAAATAACTAAAACTCAAATCGTTACGTATTTGGGAATATATGAAAACTCACAACCCTTGCAGGATAAGGGTTTATGAAAAAAAGGGAATTTTATAAGGGAATAAACAGGGAACGTATTCTACGTCAATTTACTAAAATAATAGAATCTTTTTGAAAGATCAGCAATTAGACTAGTCAATTGACCTTCTTTACTAGTAGGAGTTTTTCTATTTATGATGGCTGAAAACTCATTTAACCACCCACTAAATGTATTATTTTTCTTAGACCTATGAATTTTACCACTCCTATAGACAATAGATGCAATAGCAGTAATATCATTTTGAGTATATGAAGGCAGCCCACCTCTCAAATCATTAACAAAGCTATCAAAATCAGATCGTATAGAATTATTACATTGCTTAAATTGAGGGTCAAAATACTCTTTTAGAATTTCAATATCGATATAGTTATTATCCTTAGAATTATCTATAGCATATTTTGCACCTTTGATTGGATTGGTTTCAGCACTAACCTGCTCAGTACTAATGCTTTTATTATTACTTCTTAATATTGACAGTATAGTTTTAAAACCAAGAAATTTATCTAAAAAGGGGATAAGTTCCTTATTATTTGCATTAATCAAACCAGAATTTAAATAAGCATAGAAGTCATTCTCTAACTCACCAGAAAAATAATTATCTAATTCAGATTTATAAGATGAGGAAGATGAATATGAATATGAATATAAAATAAATTCCTTTACCACCTTTTCAAAATACACTCGGGTTTCATCAATTGCAGTAATAACAAGACTATTTGAAAACCCATTAGTACATTCCTTAAGAAAATCATAAATATAAGTAGAAGAAACTTTTTTCCTCTCACATTGAATTAGCAAATCACTAAGAAGCTTTCTATTGTCACTAAGAATATTTATATTATCAGGTTCCATTTTATAATAGTTAAAAAATTCAGACTGCTAAATTACAAAAGATATTTTAGATATTAAGCAATTACCAATTAAAATTAAGCAAAAACACCAATATCACCAATATAAAACCTTAGTTTAAGAAAATAAAACGAAGAAAGAATTTCCTGAAACGAAGTATTAATTTGGTAAAACGAAGTATTAAGGAATTAGAATAAAGACTTAGTAAAAGCTCTTATTTATTTTTAAATCTCTTAAAGTTTTGAAATATATTAAAACACTACCTTGCAGCTAAAAATGCAGTGCTATGCTAATTATGTGCTGATATATAATAGTATACACAAATATATACTATGTTTTATAGTTCATTATTGTAAACATCAACAAAAACGGCGTAACCTGGTAGGTCTATTATAAGGAAGATTATCATCAGGTTACGCCACAGAGGGTATGTTAAAAATTGTTTAAGTTTGTTTTTCCAAGCTCTCTTTTTAACACAATAGTGAACTAATTTTATTAATCAAAATTCAAACTTCTTACATATTCCGTTTCGGGTTCTTGTGCTAAAAACAAATCAAACTGTTGCTTATTTGCAAAGCCCCCTATCTTATTCTTATACTTAATTAGTACTTGGGGATTTTCAATTTCCAATTTCCTTTGAATGCTAATATTTAAGAACTCCTCTTAAAGGGTCTAATGTCCAAACATCTTTCATTTGCTTGCCTCCGTTTATTTCTTTCA
>DUQY01000171.1 GCA_012837565.1 Bacteroidales bacterium
AGGCTATAAGACAGTAAGCATAGAAAATAAAAGGCTGAAAAAGAAATACCCACAAACCAAAATAGACCTTAATGCCATAGCACAAGGCTACACAACTGACAAGATAAGCGAATTACTGATCTCCAAAGATATAAAAAACTTCATAGTAGATATAACAGGGGAGGTAAGAGCAAGTGGAAAGAAAGAAAACAATAAGAGCTGGCTATGTGCAATTGAGCAACCCTCCGACTCAGCCAACCAAGAAAGGCAGTACGATACTTATATAGAGCTTAATAATAGCTCAATAGTTACCTCAGGAAGCTATCGTAAATATTATGTTGATGAAAACGGAGAAAAGAAATCACATACCATAGACCCAAAGACAGGAAAGAGCGTAGAGCATACCCTATTGTCAGTATCAGTAATAACAGAAAATGCAATATTAGCCGATGGACTAGCAACATCATTTATGGTAATGGGACTAGAAAAAGCTAAAGAGTTCCTAAAAGATTATCCAGACCTAAAAGCACATTTCATATATTGGGAAAACAACCAATACCAAACTTATACCACTGCCAACCTAATCAACTCCCTCAAATCACTTAATTAGAGAATAACCCTTAGGAATAGCGAAAGGCATATCGAAAGTATCATTAATTTTTTGGTTTTTAGCCTTAATAACGATCTTCATAGACTTGCCAGCAAAAGCATTAATCCTCATATAGCTTGGGAAAGAATATCCATCGATAGGAAAATAAGAATCATAGTAAATATCCAAACTATTCTTAGAGCCAATAACCTCGAAATAGTTCCTAATAATATGTTTCAAAGCCATATTGTAAAATAAGTCTTGTTTAAGCTTTGGAGCCAATTCGTCATTCAAATCCTTCCTAATATCAAAGCTAATTCTTAAAATATCTCCACTCTCTTCAAACCTATAACTAGAGGAAGAACTATCATAAGCATCGAAGTCCTTACCTAGTATCAAACCCTCCACCATATCATAACTCACCTTAAAGCCTAAAATCCTCCTAAAGAAATCATAATCTCCAGCAAAATACTCCCTCTCCAGCTTATTCATAAACCAAACACTATCCTTAGTAATAAGTAGTCTTGCACCCTCAAAACCAAACTTCCCAGCACTAATCCAAATAGCCTCATCCTTCATCATCCTAATCGTCCCACTATAAGTCATCCCACCATACTCAATATCCAATTTAGCATTATAGGACTTAAAAACAGGATCAGTCTCTTTAATATCCCTCAAAACACTTCTCTCAACCTTGCCAGCATCTTTCACCGTCTTGCAACTACCAAGCCCCAAAACCATTGAAACAATTATTATCCCTAAGCAAAACCTTCCTTTTGAAATCCAAACTAACATAATCACAAAATATAAATTAAAAATATAACCCTACCGGGGTTATTACATTGCAAAGATAAAGAAAAAGAGGTGTAATGGACGTTTTTAATGGTTTATATTTTTCCTCTTTTCTTTTTCATTTGATATTTATTAGTTCTTTTGCAGAATCTTTTTAAACGGGAATAGGCACATTTTTTAAAGGGTAAAACCATTAAAAATGGCCATTAAGCAAAATAAAACCAGGAAATCCGCATAAAATCTTATATATTTACGTTGTAGAAATTATAGGTAGATAATAAAAGATATATAAACTCAAAAAAAGACCAAAGAGAATTAGAATATAATCAACAAGGACTTGCAAGAGGCATATATTAAGTAAAGATATATAACCAGAATAAATAATCATTTAATCATTAAATCATTTAACCAATTAAAACCAATTTTCATGAAACATTCAAAATTAATTTTATTAGCTTTAGTAGGTCTTTTCTTCTTTACTTCATGTAAGGACGATGACCCAGTTAAACCTGTTGTAACAACGCCAACATTTGCAACCATAACCAAAATCAAAGCACTGACAAGCGTAAGCATAACAACAGCACAAACCACAATTGAAGGATGGGGATATTCATCACAAGGAGCAACCCAATTGGACGAAGATGTTAAATTATACACCTTCGCATCAGACACTAAAACTGATGTCTATATGCTATATGTAACAAACAATGTAGTATTCGGATCTTCCTATTCAAACCTCTTAGAAAGAACAATGGCATTAAAAGGATTTGAAGACCTTTCAAAAGAATGTATAGCGTATATGTCAGGAAAGACTTCACTATATTCAGGACAGACAACACTTGATATAAATAATACCACATCATTTACAAGTCACGATTCATTCGCTAGCCATTACGTAGCAAATACATACGACATATCATCATGTCACGAAAGCTGGAAAACAGTAAAAGAAATAGTTAAAAGCAGTTTCTCAGCAAAAGGTACCACAGGAACTATAAAAAGATCAGAACTTATGTATATTGATTCAGAAATTATGCCACAAGGTTTCATGTAACCTAAAGACATATTAGACATTATTGTCTGATAAAACTGTTTCAATAAACTAAAAATATAGGCTAAACTTGCAAAGGTTTAGCCTATTTTGATTATTATAATTATCAAGTCCAAGCTTCAGGAAAGCCAAAATAGCCTATTCTACCATAATAACCTTAGTGAAGAAATAGAAACAAAGCTCCATCCTAACCCAGCAAGTGGAAATTCAATATCAGAGAATAACAATATAAACAAGGCAGAGACAACCTAATGTATAATAT
>DUQY01000325.1 GCA_012837565.1 Bacteroidales bacterium
ATTTTTTGATATACATTTGGTTAGCTTCAAACAGCTCGGGCAGCAAAGCTCTATTTATTCCAAACCCCGTTTTTTTCACTTTATCCCATTCGTCACTATCTAAATAGGCATCCACTCTTTGTCTAAATCCCTCCTCCAGTTGCTCAAAGTTTGGCACCTCATTCTTTAAACGTGGCACTATATAGCAACGGCATCTCCATCCGTTTGGTGGGTAAATCTTGTCCCATCGTTTATCATCCGCTCTTAGTATAACACCGTCTATTTTCTCGTGTTCTTCCCTTACCTTATTATCACCAACTGTTTTGTATTGCCAGTATTTAAACAGGTTTTCCTTTGCCTTTAATCGGTGGTATGTTTCAGAGGCCGAGCTGATGTTGGTTGCACTGGCATACTCTGTTTGTTGCCATGTTTTAAATTTGGCTGTGAGCTCAGCACTCTTTTTGTAAAACTCCTCAAAGCTTTTACTTTCTCTATAAATTTGGTTGAGCTGTTTTATCTCCTCCAATGTTTTAGCTGCCGAAAACTGAAATATGTTTAACTCCTGAGCAGTTCTAAAAGCATCGTTTTGGTGCTGATAGGTAAAACCCACATCCGCCATGCGCTTTGGTTTATCGTCCAACGCTTTAATTAAATCACGGCTGATGAACTCAAATAGCTCTACATCAAACTTGCCTTTACCATCTATGCGCCCGATAATCCGATCATCCAGACTTTCGTCCCCTTTAGGGGATTTAGGGGTGTCATTCAGCGTGAGGTGGTTTGTAGCTGCCCCAGTCACTGTGAGTGCTGGGGCGGAGACGAAAAAATCCCACAGGCGCAATAAAAAGGATTTGTCGTTGTTTTCTATCTCCTCTGGTTCTTTCTCTTTCTCCTTGGGTGGTTCTTTTTTGGGTCCTGTAGGCTCCTCGGTTTCGATGACCGTTGGAGCTGCCCTTCTTGCAAGTACCTCCCCTTTTTCTGCAGTGGGAATACTATATTTCTCATGCAAAAAATAAGCAGGTATATCTAAAATATCGGTAAGCTGTACCACCTCGTTAACGGTGAGCTCTTGTGCCGCTTTGGGAAAGACAAACCGACCACCTGTTACAGGGAAGCCACGAAGCTCCAGTAAGGGTAACAGCTTTTGGTTTAAGATGCGTTGGGCAAAACGCAAATCACTACGGTTTTTACCTTCCTCCACCTCTTTGTGCACTTCACCCAGTGAACGTGCGCCCTTATCGCCTTGCACGGATGTAAGCGTTTGGCCAAGAACGGTAATCAACAGCTCTTCGTTACAAGCTTTCCGAAAATCATTAAAACTTGTGCCACTGCTGCCACTTCCTGTATTGTTGGTGGTTTGAATCTCTGCCTCTTTGGGCACCACAATATAGGGAGCACTTCCTGCGCTCTCCATAGCTTGCTCTAACAATCGGCGGCTCTCGGTGTCGTAGCTGTTGTATTTACCCACTCGTTGAGGCATCCCAAAGAGTTCTAACCATTGAGCATAATCACCAAAGCCACCTCTCTTATAAATGGCATAAGGGGCAGTTTTAAGAAATAAGCCAAAATCCTTCTTTTTGCCCAACACCAAGATATTGTCATCATCGGTGTAAGGAATACCTGTGTCGGCTCCTGGTTCTATGAGTATCATCTCACGCTCCAGGTCAATGTGCTTTTTGGGTAGTTCTGTCGCCTTAAAGCCATCGGTAAAATCAAACTCCAGGGCAGCACGTCCCCAAAAGCGTACGTGCATAATTTGTGTGAGCACCTCTTCAAAGTCGAGAGTGTCAATCAAATCGGCTATCTCGTCCACCTCTTCGCCTTTGGCATTTTGAAAGGTAATCTCAGAGTTGGTAACAGCACTGATCCTTTTGTCCACACTGTCGCTCAACACACCGTCGATATACAAATCATCGTACAAATCGAAGAGGGTATTTAAACGGCCACCATCGGCACTCTTTAAAGCATTGCGCCACGAACCCACATCGTTAATTTTGCGGGTAGGTGCTTTAATTATTAGTTGATTCACCACCGTCTGCTGTTGCTTTGTCGGGGGCGTTTTTCGGTTTTTCTTGCTCATTGTGTATGAATGTTAAACATTTTGTATAACTGCCATTTGTTACTATCACTGGGGCTTCTCTTGTGCATTTTCCATCCTTGATGTAAATGCAGCTGTTCATAGCGCACTCCATATTAAAAGTGTTGGTTCTTTTTAGCGTTGCTTCCAAAAATAACACCTCCAGTTACTCTGCCGTCGTCATCAATCAGCTTGGGTAGGTCGGGCGTAATATCGCCACGTCGCACTCCTTTTAGCCAATCCACAGCGCGGTTGTATCTATCTTGCCGCAACTGCAAATCACTCCCTGCATTGCACAGATTAAGAAAGTGCCACACGGCCATATCTTTCACAAAAATCAACAGCAATGCATTGCGGTCGTTGCCAACAGCTGAGAATATCACAGTTCGGTCGTAATCGCTCAAATAGCCTTTGGCCTCTTGAACAGCTCCATCAATAGCCGCCGTAACAATGGTTGTGTCAGTGCGGGCTATTACATCAATATTCTCTTGATAGAGGTGTGTCTTTAACTCTTCCGCTTCAATAAACATCTATGCCTCCTTTCTAATTGGTAAATGGTTGGTGTCAAAAAAAGCGATACCGTCAAAGTCCACACCCGCTTTTAAATTGCGTTTAAACAGACCATTATTTTTGCGCTCTTTGATGTCGGAGCGAGTCCACACCCTGTATTTGTAGCCAAAAAAGAAGACACGGTAACGTTTACCTGTCTTGTGGTGGAGTTTAACGGCTTGTTTCGTCGCACGTTTAAATGCAGCAGGTCGTCCGCAAAAGCGGATGTACAATTTCATAAAGAAGTTTTTGATTTTCAGCTTCATATCAGTATCGTTTTTTATGGTTGGTGACCTTGCGGCCTATGGTAAAATTATCGCTTTGCAGACTCATCATCTTCTCTTTGGTAATCCAATACCCACCCTCCACACAGTCTGGACCATCGGCAGGGAAACTCATTTGCGCGGTGAGTGCTTTAAACTGATCCTCTAAACGAACCATGTTGGGATTGTCCTTCTCTTTTTCATTGAGAATGAGCATACCCATGCGGTTGAGCGGTTCAAGATTGCCCTCGATGCGGCTAAACTTATCAGGTTTTGTTCGGGTGTCAGGTATGATCCCTAAAAACCCTTTCTCTTTGGCAGCTTCAGCAAAAAGAGGGATAAACACTTGTTCGTAGAAAGGATCCTGGAGCGAGTTATTTTCGATGTAGTTATACACCTGCGTTTTTTCGCCAACATACTCTTTGATGAGATAATACCAGTTGACAAACTCGGCATTGGTCTCATGGTCCATAAAGCCAGTGACAACAAAATATTGCCCTTTGTAAAAACCAATCAAGAAAATAGATTTTAAAGAACCTTTTTTGTTTTTGCTATTACTGGGTGCAGGATCGCCGTAGGCAATTAAGAATTTAAAGCGGTTCAGGGGTGGCACTTTGCCCCAAGTCATCTCCTTAAAAACATCGCCCTCACTCAAGGGGTTGTTAAAATACTCCTGTTGTGCCGCCAAGCTGGATATGAGGGAAAGGATCTTGTCAATGTCTGCTTCGCTATTTTTCTGTGGCCAAGTGCTGTTGCCATGCTTGTCACGAATGTTGACAATTTCATAATGATCTGCCTTTTCCATAGCCAGGGTAATGCAGCAGTACTTGGCAATGATGTTGCCGTTGAATAGGATGCGGTAATTACCACTGACTGAAACGGTGGGAATCAACGCCTTTTCAATCCACGCCCATTTCTTCTTAATAATTTCAGGGTTTCGACAATCTTGATCGGTATCAATATCATCCACTAAAATGCCATCTGGACGAATGCTTTCGTTACGAGTACCTCGAGGACTCTGGCCAGCACCCAATGCTCGAAATGTTGTGCCACTCATGGTGGTAAACTCACCTGTTTCCCAACTGCCAGGTCTTTGCTGATTGCCATAATCATTAATCAATCGTTGGTTACTCTCAAAGTTGATCATGAAAGGAGTTAACAGTCGCTCGGCATTATCGTAACTGTTAGATATGAGAAGGATGTTTTTTAATTTGCCGATCATGGCCAAGTAGGTAAACTCCATCATGGAGCGTGCCGACTTGGCCAGCTCACGACTCCACGGCCGCACTTCATACCAACGATTGTTCTCAATTAGTCTTTTGGTGCTGCGGCGGTGAAATGGTGCAGGTTCACATTTATAATAGGCTGCAAAGTAATACTTAAACCACTCTTCAGAGTTGGCCTCCAGCTTGGCTATGCGAATACGCTTATCGCCTTCGCTCTCGTTGGTGTCGATGGGCGAAGCTTCCAGTATGCTTTTGCGGATGACTTCCCATTCAGCCAATGCATACTTATCAATGGGTTTCATTCGTTTTTTTGCCATTACTTCATGCGGTGTTTAATGAACGAATCCAACAATGGCGTCATGCGCTGCGCCTCGTCAATGTCGAAGGTGCGCACCCATGTGAGTAATAAGCGGAAAGCTTCTACAATATCCTTTAGTCCCAGCTCTGTCTCCATCTTTTCGATGGCACTGGCCAGTTTTCCTATGGTGTCGGCTTCACTGGGTGTGGCAAAGCGGGTTCCTTTTTCACGCTCCAATATGGTAGAGTTGAGTTCCTGAATCTGTCGGTACATGTTTTTCAACTGTTCCTCTTTAGTAAGAGTGACTGATACTTTCAAATCTTCCCACTTACCCTCTTTCACCCATTTGCTCATGGTTACGGCACTAATGCCCACCCTCGCGGCTATCTCTTTTTGGGTGTAGTTGTCGCGCGTAAATAGCTGCTGTGCCCAGTCTTTTTTCTGCTTATTGGTCAATCCTGCCATATTCGTCTTTTAAATACGAATTTACTTGCCTAATAAGTGGCTAACTAACTTTAGTGCAAGTGCTTCACTTAATGGTGCACACCTTTCACAAAGAGTTGTAGTGCGTGTTTTTTAGTGATTATTTAGCTAAAAATTAAACGCCCAGAAATAGAGAGTTATGACAAAGATTAAATCAGTGGTTTTGCACGATGAAACAATTAATACGCACGGCTTCCGCATGTTAACAGCAGGCGGTGACCTGAGCGAGTTTATAAAGAACCCAGTGATGCTACTAAACCACGATGATTGGAGCCTGCCCATCGGACGATGGGAGAATATACGCAAAGAAGGTACAGAGATATTGGCCGATCCAGTATTCGATTTAAAAGACGACCGTGGCAAAGTAGTGGCTCAAAAAATAGAAGATGGGTTTTTACGTGCGGCCAGTATAGGCGCATGGCCACCCACCGAAACATCCACTGAACCACAACACATGTTACCAGGACAAAAGCACCCCACTGTTACCAAATGGAAGGCACGTGAAGCCAGCTTTACCACCATTGGGGCCAACCACAATGCACTGGTCTTTTATGATGCCAAGGGGGAGAAGATAGATTTAACAGATCCTGCCCAGGTGTTGAAACTTTTTGATATCAAAAACCAATTTAAAACCGAGAATAAAATGAGTGTACTAAATGCAATTTTGAAATTAGCCGACACAGCTACCGAACAAGAGAGGGCAAATGCCGTCAATGCTGTGTTAGAGTTGAACGTGCAGTTGACAGATGCCAACGCCAAGCTGCAAAAGAAAATCACCGACCAAGAGGAGGCCGACAAAGCCGCCAGAAAAGCAGAGGCCATTGTATTGACCGATGCCGCCGTTTTAGACGGTAGAATTAATGCCCCTGCCAAAGAGCAGTGGATAAAAATGTTCGACGGTGATTTTGATACCACCAAGACGATCCTTGAAGGTTTGCCCAAACGCAAAAGTGTCAAGGAGATGATTGACCAGCAAAACAGAGAAGGTCAAACCAATTTGTCCGACTTGCAAAAAGCCAGCTGGGATGAACTGGACAAATCGGGCAAGCTTGTCAATTTGCGTGACAACCACCCCGACCTCTACAAAGAGAAGTACAAGGCCAAATTTGGCGTGGAACCCAAAGAGTAACCTGGATACAAACAGAATAATTGTAAAACCACTTTTTAAACAACCATTTAATACCATTTAAACAATGAAAACAAAATTTCTTACAGGACTACTCTACAACCTTTTAGTAGCCTTAATGATAAGTGCGCTGTCGGGCTTTAGCTTCGTTGCTGTTGCTGCAGGCGGAACCGTACTTTCGGCATTCATGCCAGCCATGCACGGTGTATTGCCCATGGCCATCCAAAAGGAGATTTGGATGAACACCATTGTTGAAGGCTTGTTTGCCGACAACTCCTTTTTAGCTAAGGCAGTTAATGCCGATGAGTTTGTAAATGCGGGTAAAACCGTACACATACCCAACGCAGGCGCAGCTTCAGGGGTAAAAAAGAACAGATCTACCTTCCCAGCTACTGTAAGTACTCGCACAGATGTTGATTTAACTTTCAACCTGGACGAGTTCACCACCGATCCTATCCGCATTCCACATGCAGATACTGTTGAGTTGAGCTACCACAAACGTGAAAGTATCATCCGCACCGACCGAGCCAAATTACAAGAGGAAGTGTCTGAATCCATTTTACACTCCTGGTTGCCGCCATCGGCCAATACCATTATGACCACAGGTGCAGCTGTTGACGCACACACACCCTCGGCCACTGGTTTGCGCAAAGCATTCACCAAAAAAGAGGTAAATGTGGCGATGGGCAAATTCAATGCTCAAAACGTGCCCCAAGAAGGAAGGTATCTATTGATTGATGCTGTTATGTATGGCCAGTTATTGGATAGCCTTACTGATAAGGAGTCCACAGCATTTCACGCACTTGCCGATGTTAAAAACGGTGTAATTGGTAAGC
>DUQY01000304.1 GCA_012837565.1 Bacteroidales bacterium
CAACCAGCCTGCGCTGTACCAAAAGCTGATGGATAAGATCGCAAGCCCTAATACAGGCAATAAAAATGACTTCAGCTTATCCATATACTCACCGCAGCGCAGATGATTTATTAAGAAAACAGGCTTAAGCAAACAGCAACTTAATACCTATTATGTTGACGATTATGCAGGGAAATACTGAGTCACAGCAGCAATTCTAGCGGTTGTGTAGCCAGCATTGCAGTATTACATAGTACAAGTTCAGCAAAAAAGGCCGCTCTCAAAAATGAGGCAGCCTCGTGCGTAATTTAGCCTATAAATCAGCGGTTATTATCGTAATCGTTTTCGGTACAACCCAAGCAGCGAACAAACGCCGCTTTACCCGGTTCGACCACTAAAGCCTTACCCGCACGATCCACTCCGCCACCTAAAGCAGTAAAAGGTAAGGTAACGACAAAGAGACCCGCACCAACCACAGTAGCCGCTATCAATAAAGGGCGTGCAATCAACACATCCGCTACCATGGCATAAGCCGGTGGAGCATCAACTTCATATTCGGGATTACCACTAGCATTGGTATTAGCAGCAGCAGGTAGACTTAACATACTCATACACAAAGCTAACATTGCAGCGGTCAGACGAAACATACTCATAACGGCGATCCCTCAATAAAGTATTAACTAACAGTGGCAACTATATAGCCCCGCGCAATTTTTGTCAGCGTTCACCCGTACCATCCAGCGCCGATCATAGGAATTGAATCAACTCTGACACTTTAGACAAAACACACTTGAACGCTGTCCCAGCTTCACTTCACTCAACTCATTAGCACAGACACGACATGGTTTGCCAGAACGACCATAGACAAACAAGGTTTGCTGAAAGTAGCCTGGTTTGCCATCACCACCGACAAAATCGCGTAATGTAGTACCACCCTGCTCGATGGCAGCGGCTAACACACGCTTAATCTCTGCAGTGAGTTTGGCATAAGCCGCTTTCGACACACGGCCTGCTTCACGGCGCGGATCAATACCGGCGGCAAATAACGCTTCGCTGGCATAAATATTACCGACACCCACTACCACCGCATTATCCATAATAAAGGGCTTAATCGGCATCTTGCGCCCGCGCGAGCGCTCGTATAGATGGTCCGCAGTAAAGTCAGCTAATAACGGCTCCGGCCCCAGCTTTTGCAACAACTTGTGCTGCAACGGTGGCTCAGCACTCCAGAGCATTGCACCAAAGCGCCGCGGATCGGTATAGCGCAGAATCATCCCCGACTCGAGCTCGATATCCACATGATCATGCTTAGCCACTGGCGTGCCAGCCTCGACCATCCGTAAGCTGCCTGACATACCTAAGTGGCTGATTAAAGTGCCCACTTCGGCACCAATCAATAAGTACTTCGCTCGGCGTTCAACGCTGACAATGGCCTGCCCAGATAAACGTACATCCAAGTCTTCAGGGATCGGCCAGCGCAAACGTGCATTGCGCACAATCACACGCACCACGCGCTGACCAATCAAGTGCGGAGCAATACCACGGCGCGTAGTTTCAACTTCAGGAAGCTCTGGCATTGTCAGTTACGCTGTGGCAGAACAAAAGTGCTAAAGGCTGTATGGCCCGGAATC
>DUQY01000011.1 GCA_012837565.1 Bacteroidales bacterium
ATGTTTAAAACAGTAATTTAAGAGTATTTAAAATATATAAAACGATAGATAAATGTTAGAATTTGAAGCACCTAAGGAAAACTCAAACTATATCAAAGTAATTGGTGTAGGTGGAGGAGGAACGAATGCAATCAATCATATGTACAATAAAGGAATAGATGGAGTAGATTTCATTGTTTGCAATACGGACCAAAAATCGATAGACGCAAGCCCTATTCAAAACAAAATCAAAATTGGCAAAGATGGTTTAGGTGCAGGCAATTGTCCAGATAAAGCAAAACAAGCAGCAATTTTAGCTGAGCTTGAAATAAAAGAAATGTTGAGTAATAACACTCAAATGCTTTTTATTGCAGCTGGAATGGGTGGAGGAACAGGAACAGGGGCAGCACCAATAATAGCAAAGTTTGCAAAAGAAATTGAGTTTACTAATGAAGATGGCGAAAAGATTGAAGATGAAATATTGGTGGTTGCAATCGTGACGCTACCTTTATCATTTGAGGGAAAAAGAAGGAAGGACCAAGCAGAAGAGGGAATTAGAAACCTAAAACAATATGTTGATGCAATAATTGTTGTTAATACAGACAAAATTAGAGAGAGAGGAAATATACCATTACCAAGAATGTTCCCAATGGCAGACGATGTTTTGCTTACGGCAGCCAAAGGAATTGCAGAAATTATCACTAGCAATGCTTATATTAGTGTTGACTTTAGAGATGTTCAAAGCGTTATGGCAGACTCAGGAGTAGCAATTATGGGAACAGGAACGGGCTATGGACAAGGAGAAGAAAGAGCACTTGAAGCAATTCAACAAGCAGCAACCTCAGACCTCCTAAACGATTGTGAGATAACTGGAACAAAGAATATGCTTCTTTATATTACCACCTCACCAGACGAAGAGCATTCAATCACAATGGATGAATATGCAATAATAGCAGATTATATTCAATCTAAAACAGGAAATGAACCAGATATTATTTGGGGTCTAAAATATGATGAATCATACCAAGACAGAATTGATATAACCTTAGTAGCAACAGGATTTGAAGAACAAGAAATCTATAATCCATACGATAGGGATAATAGTATTGTTAAGAAACCACTTACAATTGAAGATCCTAAGCAAGAAGTAAAACCTGAAATCAAACCTGAAGTCAAAGTTGAAACAGCAGTAGATTCCATAAAGAAAGCAGAGCAAGAAATTGCAAATGCACCTTTTCTTATCAATACAGGAATTAAACAAGAAGAAGTATTTGAAGAAACCACTCAAGTAGGTTCAAGACCACTTAGAAATGAATTGGATACAAACCCAGGTACTTTTCATCCAACATCAAGAACAAATGATAACCCTGTTAGCAATGAAACAATCGTAGACATAAGTGTTTTAGGAATACAAATGCTTAATGCTCAAACAGAAGTGGCTACAGAAACCATTGAAGAAGAGGAGCCTGCTCCCAAGCCAAGCTTATCAAATACTGGTTACGATAGTAGAATAAAACCAAGACAACCAATTTCAACCAATCCTCATTATACCGAAGATTTAGAGAAGTTGATGACTGAACGTCAAAGAAGGATGGAAGAGCTGTCAAGGATGATGAAAGATAAAAATGGTTTAGACCATATAATAAACACACCGGCATACGAACAATATAATATGGATATTCCAGTTACAAAGCATTCTTCAACAAGAGAAAGTTCATCTCTAAAAGTAGACTCATCAGGCATAAGCACTAATAATAATCCATATATTCATTCAAACCCAGACTAATAAATCGCTTCCAGATATATTATGTAATTAAGGGGCTTATTAATAATTTGTCCCTTTTTTCATTCCCCAAATTAAAACGAAGAACTACTAAATTAAAACGAAGAGTTACGGAATTAAAACAGCGTTATTTCTTTAGTTTTAGTCTTAGGCTATTGCTAACCACACTAACGCTACTTAATGCCATAGCTGCTCCTGCAATCATTGGGTTTAATAAGAAACCAGTAATTGGGAAAAGTATGCCGGCTGCAATTGGTATGCCTATGATATTATAGATAAATGCCCAGAATAGATTTTGTTTAATAGTTGCAACGGTTTGTTTGGATAACTTAATTGCAGAGGGGATTTTATTTAGGTCAGATGAAATAATTGTCATCTTGGCAACATCCATAGCAATATCACTTCCTTTACCCATAGCAATGCTTATGTCTGCCTGGGCTAATGCTGCACTATCATTTATGCCATCTCCAATCATGGCAACTATCTTCCCTTTTGCTTGCAGGTCTTTCACAAATTCAGCTTTTTGGTGCGGTAGTGTTTCTGCCTTATAATGTTCAATGCCTGTTTGCTGAGCTATTAGTTTGGCTGTGGTATCATTGTCGCCAGTGAGCATATAAATTTCTATTCCTAAGTCTTTCAAATGCTTTATTGCTTCTTTCGATGTTGGTTTTATCTTGTCCTCAATGCCAATAAGAGCTAAGGCTTTTTCATTATCAGAGAACCAAACTATGGTTTTTGATTGTTTAATCAGCTCTTCTGACTTTTCAATAAGGCTATTATCAAAGGTAATATTATGTTCAATTAATAGGTTTTTGTTTCCTGCAAAATAGGTTTTGTCATCTAGTTTTGCTTTAGCTCCTTTGCCTGTTATACTTTCAAAACTGTTAATAGGAGTTGGTTTCAAGCCATCGAAATGCTGTATTATTGCCTCTGCTAATGGGTGTTCGGATTGACTCTCTAAACTAAATAATATAGATTTTGAGGATTCGTCATCATTTAACCAATGAATATCGGTAAGAATTGGCTTTCCCTCTGTTATTGTTCCTGTTTTATCTAATACAATTGCATTAATCTTCTTGGCTATTTCAAGACTTTGAGCATCTTTTATTAGAATACCATTCTCTGCACCTTTTCCCATTCCAACCATTATTGCTGTTGGGGTTGCAAGTCCTAAGGCGCATGGGCAAGCAATAACTAAAACAGTAACAAGTGCAAGTATGCCATGGGTTAAGCCATCTTCTCCACCTAAGAGAATCCAAGTGATTAATGCAATAATTGAAATGATAATTACTGTTGGCACAAATATTCCTGCAATCTTGTCAACAAGTTTTTGGACAGGTGCTTTGCTTCCTTGCGCATCTTGTACCATCTTAATTATTTGAGCAAGCATGGTTTCTGAGCCCACCTTCTCTGCCCTAAACATAAAGCTACCTTTTTGGTTAATTGTTCCTGCAAATACCTTTTCGTTCTCTTCTTTAAGTACTGCAATAGGTTCTCCACTCAACATACTTTCATCAACATAAGATGAGCCTTCAATAACTTCTCCATCCACTGCAATTTTATCGCCAGGTTTAACCATAATAATATCTCCAATAATTAGGTTCTCAAGAGGTGTTTCAACTTGGCTGCCGTTATCCTTAATAACCATTACTGTGTTTGGTTGTAGTCCCATTAGCTTCTTAATTGCCGAAGATGCATTCCCCTTAGCTTTTTCTTCTAAGAGTTTTCCAATAAGAATAAATGCAATTATTACCGCAACTGCCTCAAAGTAGACATGCGTCTCTAATCCTCTTTTGATCCAAAACTCTTCATTGAGCGTATTGAATACGCTGAAGAAATAAGCAACACTAGTACTCAGAGCAACTAAAGTATCCATATTAGCTGAGAAATGCTTGGCTTGTTTGAAGGCATTAATAAAGAAATCCTTACCAAAGAAAAACAATACAGGCGTAGCAAGAACCCACATAATATAATTAGCAAAAGGTATATCCATAAAGAACATTCCAATTAGGAATATTGGAATTGCAAGTATAACTGCACCAATTGTCCTTTTCTTTATATCATTAAACCTCTTAGTATTTATATCTTCAACTTGCTGGTTTTTATTTCCTGTTTCATTAATAAGTAAGTCATAGCCTACAGACTGAACACTTTTTTGTAGTTTCTCAGGATTTGTTATTTTTGGTAAGAATTCTATAATTACTGAAGCTGTGGCAAAATTAACATTCACACTAATAACACCTTCCTGAGCTTTTAGTGTATTTTCCACATGCATAGCACATGAGGCACATGTCATTTGAAGTATTGGGAACGTTTTCTTTATTGTCGTTGTATTATTGCTTTCCATAATTCTTTTTTATTATTATCTTACCTTAAGGTCTTTGTTTTTATATCCTTAACTAATAATTCCATAATTCAAAACTATTAGTCAAGTATCAGATATTATTAACATTATTATATTATAACGTTCAAAGACTAGTAATATATTTTGTAATTCTATATTTTTACGATTTTTCTTTGTAATTTTGACACAAATTTAATACTTTTAAAAACAAGAAGAATGAAAAGAATAGGAATTTTCTTAGGGATATTATTTGCACTATGCTTATCCCATTCAGTATTTGCTCAAGTAAATATTGATCCTAATGCTGTTACATACACAGTTGCTAAAACGAATAACAGAGATTATAGAGTTGAAAGAGTGGCTAATGACCCTCTTAATGCTGTTATCTATACTTTAAGAAACGGTCTTAAGGTTTATATGTCCGTTAATAAAGAAGAGCCAAGAATTCAAACTTACATTGCTGTTAGGGCGGGAAGTAAGAACGACCCTGCTGAAACAACAGGTCTTGCACATTATTTTGAACATCTAATGTTTAAGGGTACAAAACAAATAGGAACAACCGACTGGGATACTGAAAGCAAGTATATTCAGCAAATAGAAGACCTATATGAGCTTTATGTAAGAGAAACTGACAAAGAAAAAAGAGCAAGTATATATAGTGAAATAGATAAATTATCTTTTGAGGCATCTAAGCTTGCTATTCCTAACGAATATGATAAGTTAATGAAGCTTATTGGTGCAAATGGAACAAATGCTGCAACCTCTAATGACTTCACATATTATATTGAAAATATCCCTTCAAATCAAATTGAAAACTGGGCTAAGATTCAATCAGATCGTTTCCAAAATCCAATACTCCGTCTTTTCCACACAGAGCTTGAAACAGTTTATGAAGAAAAGAATATGTCATTAATAAATGATAGACGTAAGACAAATGAGGCTATGTTATCTTCTCTTTTCCCTAACCACCCTTATGGTACACAAACAACTCTTGGAAGTTCAGAGCATCTTCGCAATCCTTCAATGGTAGCCATTAACAACTTCTTCGACACTTATTATGTTCCAAATAACTTTTGTATAGCAATGAGTGGAGATTTTCTTCCAGAGCAAGCAATTGAAATAATTGAAAAATACTTTGGACACATCCCATCAAAAGAAGTTACTCCTTTTACCTATAAACCAGAACAACCAATTAAGGAAGTTAAGACTGTTGAAGTTGTTGGGCTTGAAGCAGAAAACCTAACAATAGCTTTTCGAATCAATGCTGGTTCAACATCACATGAAGTTATTTTAGCAAATCTCTTAGATAGGGTTTTGAATAATGGAAGCTCAGGTATAATGGATATAAACATTAACCAAAAACAATTGGCTTCTTATGCAGGTTCAGGAGTTTACGACCTTAATGACTATGCAGCATTTATTCTTCGTGGCACACCAAAGACAAGTCAGAGCTTAGATGAATTAAGAGACTTATTATTAAAACAATTAGAAATACTCAAAGAAGGTGATTGGGACGAAAGCATACTAAAAGCTATTATCAATAATGAAAGATTATCTGAAATAAAGAGCCTTGAAACTAATAATTCAAGAGCAATGAAGATGGTTACAAGCTATCTCTCAAGACAAAGCTGGGAAGAAACAGTTAGTCAAATGGACAGAATGTCAAAGGTTACAAAAGATGAGTTAGTTAAGTTTGCAAGAGAAATCTTCCACAGCAATAATTATGTTGTGATTAAGAAAATACAAGGTGAGGCTAAGGAAATGGAAAAGGTTGATAAACCACCTATTACTCCAATCCACGTTAATAGAGACTTGAAATCTAAATTCTTTGAATCAATAGAGGATGCAAAGGTTAAGGAAATTGAACCAGTATTTGTAGACTATACAAAAGACTTACAACTTGCAAAGCTAAATAATGGGGCAGAGATAATATATGTTCCAAACACTCAAAACGAGACCTTCTACTTAGCTTATGAATATGATTTTGGAGTTCTTTCAAATAAGAGATTAGGACTAGTAGGTTCTTACCAAGGTCAACTTTCAACACCAAATCTTTCTGTTGAAGATATTAAAACAGGATTTTATAACTTAGCCTCTAATATTAGAATATCCTCTGGTGATGATTATACAAGAATAACCCTAAGTGGTCTTACAGAAAACCTACCTCAGGCAATTACTTTATTGGAACAAATCCTATCTAATCCAAAAATAGAGAAAGAAGCACTTGATAATATAGTTCTAAGTATATTGAAAAGCAGGAATGATGCTAAGGCAAGGCAAGCAAGTTGTTTCTCTGCACTTAATAATTACGTTGCTTACGGGAAAGACAATGTTCACTACGACCTTGTTTCAGAGGCTGACCTAAAGAAGTTAAGTCCAGATATGATAACAAACGATATTAAAGAGCTAACCAATTATGTTCATAAAGTTCATTTCTATGGTAATATGCCAATTAATGATTTGAAAACTTTATTAAATGCAAAACATATTTCATCTCCTAAGAAACTAAAACCAGCACCTAAGGTTAAGAGAATAAACCCAATTCCAACACAAGCTAATACTGTTTATTTTGTTCACTATGATGCTAAGCAATCTTATTGTCGTCAACTAACAAGAGGTGATATCTACAATGAAAGCCAAGCTCCTGTTATTGCTCTTTACAATCAGTATTTTGGAGGATCTATGAATTCAATAGTTTTCCAAGAAATGAGAGAAAAACGTTCTTTAGCTTACCAATCATCTTCAAGATATATTTCTCCTTCACGCCTTGATGGATATTACCAAAACATGTCTCATATTGCAACTCAAAACGATAAGGTGATTGATGCATTTGATGCTTTCAATGAATTATTCGACCAAATGCCTATTGCAGAACAAAATTTCAACTTAGCTAAGGATGCAATGGTTTCGAATTATAGAACATCAAGAATTATTAAAGAAAGAATCATATATTCTTACTTAAACGATTTGAAAATGGGAAGGAAAACAAATCCAAGCAAGAAGATGTTTGAAACAATTCCTAATTTGAAAATGGATGATATAGTTAAATTTAATAATATGTATATCAAGAATCAACCAAGAACTTATATTGTTTTGGGTAATAAAGACCAAGTTAACCTAAAGGCTTTAGAGAAATATGGTAAAGTTAAGACGCTTAGCTTAGAAGATATATTTGGATATTAATTAAGAGACTTAGGAATAAAAAAAAGAGAGGAAAGATATGAGAAGAAAAGGATTATTAGTCGGAGCAATTGTTTTGCTTGTTAGTTTATTTCATCAAAACATAGAAGCTCAGACAACAAATTGGTATGGAGAGCTAAAGGTTGCGGTTCAGCTTCTGCCAATAACATTAAAAATAGAACAAAGCCCAGACACAACAATAATAATGATGGGTTCTCCCTCTCAAACAAAAGATATGTTTGGAGTAACAAAACAAAGACTTAGCCAAGACTCTGTTATCTTTTCAATAAAGAATATGTCAATTGTCTTTAGAGGTAAGTATAATGAAACAAAGGATACAATCTTTGCAACATTTAAGCAAGGATTCCTTACCGAGGAGCTAGTGATGGCTAAGACCGATAAGACCTATGAGTTAAAACGTCCTCAAGAGCCCATTGCTCCATATTCATATATTGAAGAAGAATTAAGCTTTAAAGTCCCTGGTGTCAACTACGACTTCAAAGGGACTCTAACCATTCCTTCTAAAACCCAGGCATACCCTTGCGTAATTCTTGTTACAGGCTCAGGCTTGCAAAATAGAGATGAAGAATTGTTTGGACATAAGCCATTTAAAGTAATTGCAGATTATTTAACAAGCAATGGTATTGGAGTTTTTCGTTATGATGATAGGGGATGGGGCGAAGAGACTGTCGACTCTTCAATCATAAACGCTACGACTCTTGACTATGCTGTTGATGCAGTGGCTGCTTATCAAATGCTAAGAAAACATCCTAATATAGACAAAAACAATATTGGTATGTTAGGCCATAGTGAAGGAGGAATAATAGTTTCAATTGCAGCATCTGAAAATCCAGATATTAAATTTATTGTTCTTCTTGCAGGGACAGGATTGAAAGGTATTGATGTACTTCTGCAACAGAACAAAGCTATTATGCAAAAAGTTGATATGCCACAACATGCGTTAGATTTCCAATTATCAGCCCTAAAGAAGATATATTCATTGACCAAGAAGGAATTGATGAATAATGAGATTAATAAAAGAATGGATAAATTCTACGATAAGAAGTTAAGTAAGATTGATAAGGATAAGCTAAAAGATATTCAGTTTACAAGCCCAGCTATGAGAACACAGTTCAATAGCCAACTTACTTCGCCATGGATGAGAACCTTTCTTGTCCTTGACCCATCAGATTATTTGAAGAAAGTTAAACAACCAGTTTTTGCAATAAATGGAACAAACGATATACAAGTTCTATACCAATACAATCTACCTGCAATTGAGAAGGCTCTTAAGAAAGCTAAGAATAGTCATTATCAAATCTATACCGCAGTTGGTATGAATCATCTTTTCCAAGAAAGCACAACAGGAATGATAGATGAGTATTCATCAATTGAACAAACCATATCACCAGTTATACTATTACAATTAAAAGATTTCATCAAGGCTCATACAAAGACTAAAAACGAATAATGAAATATATAAAATCATTTATAAGATTTATAATCTGGAATATTTGGCTATTTAGAGTAAAGACAAAATCAAAGAAGATGATAAAGGATCCAGACCAGATAGTTTCAAGGTTTGGTTCCATATTATTTGATACCATAAAGAGAAGATTAAATATTGAAGACAAGATTTGGGTAGATAATATTGAGGCTTTGCGTAAGGATTTAAGTAAAGACAAGAGTGAGGTTATTATAACAGACTTTGGTGCTGGGGATTCCAAATCAAATCGTTCAGATAGTGAAATGCATATTGGTCAAGTTGGTAGGTCAACAATTGCAGAAATAAGTACTGCAAGCAAATCTCCATTTTGGTCATTGCTACTATATAAAATAATTAGCGAGTTTAAACCCAAAACAGCCCTAGAGTTAGGCACATGCCTAGGGATATCATCTTCATACCAAGCAGCAGCATTAACCATTTACTCATCAGGTAAGCTTCTGACAATGGAGGGCTCAAGTTCTTTGGTTGAAAAGTCAAGAGAAAATTTCACCTATTTAGGGCTATTGAATATTGAGGTTATTGAGGGTAGATTCTCTGATAATTTACACAAGGTATTGGATGACAATCAACCAATAGACTATGTTTTTATTGACGGGCACCATGATCAAAACGCAACAATAAATTATTTTGAAATCATACTCCCTTATCTTTCTGAGCAATCAATAATTATATTTGACGATATATCATGGTCGAAAGGTATGAAAACAGCTTGGAAAAGAATCGTTGGAAACCACAACACAAAACTTAATTTTGATTTAAAAGAAATAGGAGTTTGCTTCTTAGATAAACAAAGATTAAAGAAAAGAACAATTAAAATTTAATTTTCAAGCTTTTGGTGTCTTTCTTGTTTGGAAAAATGATTTTAAATTTATAACTTTGCACATTATAAATTCAGCGAATAAAAAATTAAAAACATACTTCAATGGAGAAATTACTTCTATTAGGTGACGAAGCAATAGCTCAAGCCGCAATTGACGCAGGACTTTCGGGCATATTTGCCTATCCTGGTACTCCTTCAACAGAGATTACAGAATATATACAGGCTTCAAAGGAAGCTAAGGAAAAAGGAATCCGCAGTAATTGGGCTTGTAATGAAAAGACTGCTATGGAAGCAACTCTTGGAATGAGCTATACAGGTAAAAGAGCAATGTTCTCATGTAAGCATGTGGGAATAAACGTTGCGGCAGACCCTTTTATGAACTCAGCAATTACAGGTGTTAATGGCGGAGTTATTTACATCGCAGCTGATGACCCTTCAATGCACTCTTCTCAAGACGAACAAGATTCACGTTACTTTGCTGACTGGGCAATGATACCTGTTCTTGAACCATCAAACCAACAAGAGGCTTATGATATGGTTCATTACGGATATGAACTTTCAGAAAAATTCAAGACTCCAGTTGTTTTGCGTGTTACAACTCGCTTAGCACACTCTCGTGCAGCAGTTAACATAAGAAGAAACGCAAGAAAGCAAAACGAGATTAAACTTCTTGATAACCCAAAACAGTTTATCTTACTTCCAGTTAATGCTCGCCGTCAATACAATGAACTTATTGCAAAACAAGAATTGCTTGAAAATGCAGCAATGAATGATGGCTTCAACAAATACATAGACGGAAAGAATAAGAAAATAGGTATTATAGCTTGTGGATTATCTTTTAACTATTTAATGGAAAACTACCAAGAACAAGCTTGTGAGTACCCTATCTTAAAGATTTCACAATATCCTATGCCTGTTGAAATGGTTAACAGACTATATGACGAATGTGATTCAGTTCTTGTACTTGAAGAAGGTCAACCTGTTTATGAAAATAAAATATTAGGTCTTCTTAATAAAGGTAAAAAGATAATGGGCAGAATAGATGGAACCATTCCAAGAGTTGGGGAATTAAACCCAGCAATAGTTGGAAAAGCATTAGGCTTAAAGGTTTCTGAAGGATTAGCTATTCCAGCAATTGTTGCACCAAGACCTCCAAAACTTTGCGAAGGATGTCCTCACGCTGACACTTACAGAGCTTTAAATGAAGCTATGGAAGCTCATGGAAAAGGACATGTGTTTGGAGATATTGGTTGCTATACCCTAGGTGCACTTCCTCCATTTAATGGAATCAGCACAACAGTTTGTATGGGAGCTTCAATAACAATGGCAAAAGGAGCATCAGAATCAGGCTTCCTACCAGCAGTTGCTGTAATTGGAGATAGTACTTTCACTCACTCAGGAATGACAGGACTTCTTGACTGCGTTAACGATAATGTGCCAGTTACAATTTTTATTCTTGATAATGCTATTACAGCAATGACAGGAACACAAAAATCTTCAGCAACAGGCCGTATTGAAGCAATTTGCCAAGGAATTGGAGTTGATCCAGACCATATCAAAGTTATTACGCCACTTAAGAAATTCCATGCAGAAAACGTTCAAACAATTAAAGATGAGATAGCATACCAAGGAGTATCTGTAATTATCCCAAGAAGAGAATGTATAGTTTGGGCAAATAAGAAACGTAAGGACGCAAAGAAACAATAATAACCTTTAAAGAAAAAAAGAAATGAAGATAGATATAATATTATGCGGAGTTGGTGGAATGGGAGCATTAAGCTCAGCAGCCATCATCTCTAAAGCAGCTCTTGGCATGGGAATGTTTATGAAGCAAGCAGAAACGCATGGCATGTCACAAAGAGGAGGAGATGTTCAGTCTCACCTTCGCCTTAGCGATAAAGAAATTTCATCTGACCTTATTCCAGAGGGAGAATGCGATTTAATAATTTCTGTTGAACCAATGGAAGCCCTACGTTACTTACCATATCTTGACAAAGAAAATGGTTGGGTAATAACTAACGAAAATCCATTTATCAATATTCCAAACTACCCAGAAAAGGAAGATATTTTGGCTGAGATAAAAAAACTAAAAAACAGCATTGTATTTGATGCAGATAAAATAGCAATAGACCTTGGTAACTTCAAAGGAACTAATATGGTAGTTCTTGGAGCAGCTTCAAAGTACTTGAAAATAGATATTGAACAACTTGAAAAAGCAATTACAGATACTTTCTCAAGAAAAGGAGAAGCAATTGTTGAATCAAACATCAATTCCCTAAGAGCAGGAAGAGCTGTTGCAGACAAATTGTAATCTACAATAGATAATATAAGAAAGGATTTCATTAATTTGGAATCCTTTTTTTTGTCCTCATTATTCAAGAAAATGAAACAAAGAGTTGGGAAAATGAAACGAAGAAAGAATTTACTGAATCTTCGTTTTAAAAAATTATTACGCAGATCTAGGAAATTAATACAGCGTTTGGCTGAAGGCTTGGTAGATTTGTCTTATCTTTGCATAAGAAAGAAAAAAGATGAGGTATTTTTTACATTTATCATATAACGGAACAAATTTTTGTGGTTGGCAGATTCAACCTAGTGAGCCCTCTATCCAAGAAAGTATAGAGACAGCTTTTTTCCACCTCCTAAAAGAAAAAATAGGTATTACAGGTTGTGGCAGAACAGACACTGGGGTTCATGCCCTAAATTACTATGCTCATTTCGACTATAAGGAGATTTCTAATCAGGAAATAGAGGAGCTAGTTTTTAAACTTAACCGTTATTTTGGTTTCGATATAAAGATAATGGGTCTTTATAAGATGAAAGAAGATTCCCATGCACGTTTTGATGCAGGAAGCAGAACCTATAAATACTATATTGCACAAGAGAAGCAACCTTTTAATAATGATTTTTCTCATTACTTTTCAAGACCATTAAACATTGAAAAAATGAACGAGGCTTGCAAAAAGCTAATTTCATATACTGATTTCACTAGTTTCTCTAAGCTACACACACAGGTAAACAATAATAATTGCAAAATTCTTTCTGCCTCTTGGGAAAAAGATGGAGATATGGTGGTCTTTACAATTGAGGCTAATCGCTTTCTAAGGAATATGGTAAGGAGTATTGTTGGAACATTAGTTGAGGTTGGGATAGAGAAAATAAGCGTTAAGGAGTTTTGTGAAATAATTGAGGCAAAGGATAGGAAGAGAGCTGGTGCTTCATTTCCTGCTAAGGCTTTGTTCTTACATAATATTAAATACGAGAAAGAGCTTTTCTTTCAATTATAATTTTGCCATATAGATTATAATTCGTAATTTCGCACAAGAATAAGAATCAGAAAACACAATAAATTTTTAAGAGAATGAGTGATATAAATTGGTCAAGCCTACCATTTGGCTACTTCAAAACTGATTGTAACGTTCGTTGTTACTATCGTGATGGAAAATGGGGTGAATTAGAATTCCATGAATCAGAAGAAATAACTATGCATATGGCAGCAACTTGTCTTCATTATGGACAAGAAGGCTTCGAGGGAATGAAAGCATTTCGTGGAGTTGACGAAAAAATTCGTTTATTCCGCCCATACGAAAATGCAAAACGTCTTGGGCGTACAGCAAAAGGAATTATGATGGCACCAGTTCCAGAAGAATTGTTTGTTAGAGCATGTAAAGAAGTTGTAAAAAGAAATGAAAGATTTGTTCCCCCAGCAGGTTCAGGAGCGTCTCTTTATATTCGTCCACTACTAATTGGAACAGGTCCTCAGGTTGGTGTTAGACCAGCAGAAGAGTATTTGTTTATGATTTTCGTTGGTCCAGTTGGTCCTTATTTCAAAGAAGGATTTAAGCCAGTGAAATTCCAATTAGTTGATGACTTTGACCGTGCTGCACCACTTGGAACAGGAACATACAAAGTTGGAGGAAACTATGCTGCTTCTCTTTTCTCAGGACAAAGAGCTGCTCAAGAAGGATTTTCAAATTGCATGTACTTAGATGCAATTCACAAAAAATATATTGATGAAGCAGGTGCTGCTAACTTCTTTGGTATTAAGAATAATACTTATTGCACACCAAAATCACCATCTATTCTTCAATCAATCACCAATATGTCACTTCGTCAATTAGCAAAGGATATAGGTATGACTGTTGAAGAAAGACCAATACCAGTTGAAGAATTATCAACATTTGAGGAAGTAGCAGCTTGCGGAACAGCAGCAGTTATTTCTCCAATTTGCCAAATTCAAGAAAGATCTACTGGAAAAGTTTATGACTACGGAACCGAAGCAGGTCCTGTTTGTACAAAACTTTATGATATGTTAACAGGAATCCAAGACGGAAGACATCCTGACACTCATAATTGGAACGAGATAGTTGACTAATCATAAAATAATAAAGACACGTTTTTTTAAATTTCATGATAATCAGTTGAAAAGACCCAGATGTGAATCTCGGTCTTTTCTTTGTTTATACAGAATTAGTTTTATACATTTGCAGTATCAATTAGTAAACTCCCTCAAGGTGGATTTCTTACTTTGCAAGCGGTAAACCTACAAGCACTCCACCTCTCATTACTATAAAGCTTTATAATCCGTAATATAAATAAAGTCAAGACAATGCAAAGAAAGAAATCCAGTTCAACGTTAAGGACAAATCCAGCACGACGGGAATATTACATGTTTTCAAGGTAAGAATAAATTATATTTTATAGTTTCACTTACTTTTCCACCTAAACTTTTGTTAAGGTTAATAGAAGAGATAATAAATTAAATGTTTAACCAATTAATAACAAATAATATGAAAAAACTAATACTAGTAGCAGCATTTATCTTGATTGGCTTGCAAGGTAAATCACAGCAAATATATGATACAATAAT